>CALBIN010000035.1 GCA_937893275.1 uncultured Opitutia bacterium
ACCAATGCTTTGTCTGGGGAGCCAAGGAAGGCTTGTCCTTTCCTGCGGGCAAGAAACCTGCGGTTCCTTCCCCGCTTCAGGAGCAGGAGGATTGGAAACGGGAGTGGTTGGCCCGCAATCCGACCTTTTGGTTCCAATCGGATGGCCAAGCCGGACAGGCAAAGGATGAAAGCAACCTCTCTCGTGGTTCGGGAGTTGCCGACATCATCGCCTTGCCTCAGCAGCAGACCGAGTTGTCGCAAAACGTTTCGCAAAGCCAAACCTTGGAACAGCAGGAGGCCCTCGAAGTTCTGGAATCCCAACAGATAAATTCGTCGGCCTTGTTGTCGAATATCCTCAAGAACAAGCAATCAACAGGCAAACTGCTGGAGATCCAGAAATCCCAAAAGGCCGAGAAAAAGAATTATGGCCAAGCCCAATCCTTTCTCAGCCAGAACTTGCAGGTCCCTCAGCAAAGTTCCATCGCCTGGGCTTCAAAAGATAATTACGCCTCCAACAAGTTGAACAGGAAGCAGCTTCGTCAGGAAACCCGAAACGATGCTTATTTTATCCCCCAAGAGGCGGAGGAGGGAAAATCCAAACGGGTTTCCCCATCTCCTGCGTTCACTTCCCGGGAAGGTTGGGAATACGTCAGATCGCAAGAGGAGAGCGCGTGGTTTGGCTGGAGGCAGGAAAGCCCCGTTCGAACGCATGGTGTGCAATTGGAAAGCAAGGAAGTCTTACGAAGCCTTCGGAGCGCGTTCCCGAAAAACCTGGTGGAGGGAGAATCCTTTGCCTTGAAGGATGACTTGGGATCGGTCGTAAGCCGGGCGGGTCAGCCACCCGCCAAATCGGAAAGGATCGCCAAAGTAACCGTGCCCGTCGGTGGGGAGCTTCCGGGATGGAACCTCGATGCCTTTCGGGTCCTGCCGGCCCAAGTGGTTCTTCCCCCGACCGAGCTGCCGGACGAAGGGCTGGTGAACAAGAGTTTTTCATTGGGTTCTTCCATCGAGGGAGAATGGGGCGGATACCTTGCCTTCAGTTCGGTCATTGCTTTGATCCTGGTGGCAGCGTTGCTTCTTGGCGGATCCGTTCTCTTGATTCAAGTGCGGCGCAATAGTTTGGAAGCCGTCCGCAAGACCACTTTCGTTTCAAACGTGTCCCACGAATTGAAGACTCCCCTGACGACCATCCGTATGTACGGTGAGATGCTGGGAGATGGTATTGTGAAGGACGAAGGCAAGCGCAAGGGCTACCTAGAGACCATTATTTCCGAAAGCCAGCGCCTGACCCGCTTGGTTAATAACGTTCTGGACTTCGGAAGGATCGAACGCGGAGAAAAGAGCTATAACCGGGAAGAAGTTGAGCTAGGTTCGGCGGTAGGCAATATTCTGGAAACCCAGCGTCCCTGTCTGGAGGCCGCGGGGTTGAAACTCGAGTGGTCGGACGATTCAGAAGGAGTTGTCGCAAAACTTGATCCGGACGTCCTTGAGCAAGTACTCCTTAACCTGCTAGACAACTTGGTTAAATATGCGGGTGACGGAAAGTATGCCGGCGTGCGATTGGCAAGGGAGGCTAAAATCGTTTCCATGGAGGTCTCCGACCTTGGCCCGGGCATTCCCTCCGAGCAGAGAGAACGTATATTCGAGACCTTTCACCGGGTGGACGATTCCTTGACTTCCAACAAGCCCGGTTGTGGGATCGGATTGGGAATTGCACGCAAGTTGGTCGAGGACATGGGTGGTCGAATTACCTGTGAGGCCAACGAACCCAAGGGTGCCAAGTTTCGAATCGTTTTTCCGCACCCATCTTAAAATGAAAAAGAAAATACTTGTGGCGGAGGATGACTCCAATATCCGATCCGGCTTGCTGGACGCCCTTGAGGCGGAAGGGCACGAGGCGGAAGGTTTTCCGGACGGTGCTTCCGCTATCGCTGCTTTTCGACGGGACAAATGGGATCTGCTCCTCCTTGACCTCATGATGCCTGAGAAGAGCGGGTACGAGGTAGCCCGGGAGGTTCGGGCGACCGGTTCGGCAGTTCCCATCCTCATGCTTACTGCGAAGAGCGAGGAAATCGACAAGGTGCTTGGTTTCGAAATGGGCACCGACGATTATGTCACCAAACCTTTTTCAGTCCGTGAACTTCTAGCCCGGGTCAAGGCTTTGTTACGCAGGTCTGGCAATGCCGGTGCACCCGAAAAGCCCGGAGAACCACCGGCCAACTTTTCCATTGGTCCCGTGGAGGTGGACGCCCGAAGATATGAGATGAAGGCCCACGGGCAGACCCATTCTCTGACGCCCCGTGAATTGAAGCTCCTTTCACTTTTTCGCGGACGACCTGGGGAAGCCCTTTCCCGGGACTACCTTCTCGACCACGCATGGGGAATCGATTACCTTGGAACTACACGGACATTAGACCAGCATGTTGCCCAGTTGCGGAAGAAAGTGGAGTCCGACCCCTCCGATCCTCAGTTTCTCATAACCGTTCACGGTGTAGGCTACCGTTGGATGGACGAGAATTAACCGATCAGTTGCCTTAATTCCTTCAAGTGGCGAGGGACGGCCGTGAATGGATCTTCCTTGGCCTCGTACTCCAATACCACGTAGCCGCGGTAGTTTGCTTTCTTGAGAATCCCTATCAGGCGTCCCATGTCAGTGGGCACTTTCTTGCCCGACTTGTCCCGGAGCTCGACCTTGAGCTGGACGGTGGCGGCATAGGGAGCGGTGCGCTCGAATGCCTCGTAACCATCCTTGTCGATGAAATTTCCAGAGTCCAGGTTGACCGCGAACCATGGGGAGTCGACCCGTTTGACGATGGCCTGGAGACGGCGGGAGTCCATCAGGAAGTCATGGTTTTCCAAGGCTAGGATAATGCCTTTTTCGCCCGCCCGTTTGCAGGCTTTGCTCAGGTTGCGTACCGCGTTGTCGATTGCTTGCTCCTCGGCAATTCCCTTGGGAGCCTTTCCCGCGAAGACCCGAATGATCGGGCACCCGATGGCGGCGTAGTGATCGACCCAAGTGTCGACATGGTCATGCCACTTCTTCAGTTCGGGCCCGTCGGGCAGAGTGAATACGTTGCGTATCGCCCCGCTGCTTACGTCCAACCCGTGAAGGTGGGCCTTCCTCTTCATTTTAGCGAGGTAACCAGGAGTGATTTTCTTGGGAAAGAAATAGGAGGTAGGCTCGAAGGCATCCAGATCCTGGGAGGCGCACCAGTCGATGAAGCCCATCATGTCCATCGCTCCTGGCGTTTCCGTTTTGGCCGTCAGTTGCTGTCGAAAGGAATAGGCCGCTAGGCTAAGCTTCAATCTTGGTGGCCCATTACGTTTGATCGGTAAAATGGCGTTAGTGGCGGCAGGTGAAGCAAGGCACCCGAAAGCGAGCCCTTGGGTGAAGCGACGGCGGGAAATTTGTTTAATCTTCATGTATTGTTCATTGAAGAGATTCCTACTGACTTTCCAAGAGTGAACTTGCCTTACCCTTAAGGTTCCTCAAAAATAACAATTAGTAAGACTTTAATACTTCGATTGCCATCCCTTGTAATGCATTTTGTAAAAAGCGTAGTTGCCGCCCTATTAGCGACTACTTTCGCATTGGCTAAGCCCGCTTTGCATTTTGATTTCGAAGGTGAGAACATAGGATTCGATATCGTGGGGGACATATCCTTTGATCGCGGCCCGCGCCCCCCCGAATTTCCCGATTTCGCAAAGGACAATCGAGGAGCGTTATTTAACGGTGGCTCAAGGCTTGTGGTTAAGGATCCCGGACGGCGAAGCTTCCTCGACTTTGACAATGGCGACGCCATTACTCTGGAAGCTTGGGTATCGTTCGGAGAAATCGGCGAGGGCGACAACGTCTATCTCATCGGCAAGGGGCGCACGAACAACAAGGGTTTTGCGGGCAACAACCAAAACTATGCCCTCCGCTTGCGTGGGCAGGGTGGCGAAGGTTGCGTGAGCTTTCTTTTCTTTTCGCGACCTGAAAAAGACAAGCCGGGCGATTGGCACCGATGGACTTCGGATTACGGCGTTCGAGCCGACAATGGTTGGTCCCATATCGCCGTTACCTACGAATTCGGGAAACCCAAAAGCGTCAAGGGCTATGTCGACGGAAAACCTGTTTCCGGCAAGTGGGACATGGGAGGCGCAACGGAGCGTCCGCCTGTTGTGGATGATGACGAACTTTGGATTGGCTCGGCATTGGGAGGCAGCCGAAACAATAGCTTTGTTGGCGGTCTCGATGAGGTGGCCATTCATCGAGAGTGCCTGTCTCCTGAGATCATCGCCAAGCGTCATCGTCGCGTGTCGCAACCGAAACCGAAGTTTGTTCGCGATGACTGGCCCAGAGACAAGGTGCTGGTCGAGTTGGTTGAGGGGTTTTCTCCCGCGAGGGGTTGGCCACGTCCGGACTTGCCGCCCGTCGACAGCTACCAGCAAGATATTCTTGGCTTCTTTCTAACTACCCACAAGTACGCCGAACCCGGCGTGCGCGTGGATCGCCCGAAGACCTTTCTTCTGCGCGCTTTGGCCAGTATAACTTTGCCTGCAGGTGAACACGAGTGGTTGGTTCGCTCCCGCTGGGCCTCACGCATCTGGGTGGACGACGAGCTTATGGTTTCCGTGCCTCAACCTCGCAAAGGAGGCGGAGCTCATCACAATGTCCCAAGGATACCTGAAGACTGGCCTGCTTATTTACGTTTGACCGGTCCTGGTGACGCGGAAAAACGCTTTCGCCTGAAAAGCAAGGGCCATACCGTACAGGTCCGTTTCGAGACTCTTGTAGGTGACGTAAAGGGGAAGGGGAAGTATCGGCATGATCTGGGGGAAACCTGCATCGCCATTTCCATGAGTGGCCAACCATTTGTTCTGCTTGGACCGGTTCGTGTGGTGCCCCTGACCGATGCAGGTTGGATGACTTGGAGACGCGAAAGAGAACCTTTTTTTCGTAACCTCGATACGAACCGGCGTCGCGAAGCCGCCAAGGCGGCGGATCCCTATTGGGAAAAGCGTCATACGCAAGCTCGGGAAATCGTGTCAAGGCATGTTAAACAGGCACCCCCGAAAACACTAGGTTTTCTTCCTGTACGGAACGAATTAGACGCCTTCGTCGGCAACGGTCTCGTCCAAGCCACAAAGCGACTACGGGGGTCTCGGGAGGAAGCGGGCTCAATTCACTTCCGTGACAGTGTGTTTCCTTTGCTTCAGGATCGTTGCTTCAAATGTCACGGTGAAAAAGAAAAAGGAAAACTTCGTTTGGATTCTCTCAAGGCCATGCTAAGAGGAGGCGAATCAGGTGATCCCGCAGTAGTTCCGGGAGACATAGGCAAAAGCCTTCTTTTCTCTTTGGTCTCAAGCCGTGACGAAGACGAACGCATGCCTCCAAAGGGCAAACCTTTCAATGCTGGGGAACTAAAGGTTTTACGTGAATGGATTGAGTCTGGTGCTGCTTGGCCTAGTCAAAAACGGGATACCATAGCCGACGATGACAAAAAGGTGACCCGCAAGGAAATGGCCGAGGCTAATCTTGTTCCCACTTCTCAGACTGACGATCTTTCTTTCCTGCGAAGGGTGACCATCGATCTCGTGGGAGAATTTCCTTCTCTCGCTGAAATTGACGACTTTGAGAAAGACCAATCTGCAACCAAGCGCGCCAGTGTCATAGACCGCTTGCTTGCCGATGAAAGGTGGGCGGACAACTGGGTGGGCTATTGGCAGGATGTGCTCGCCGAGAACCCCAACATTCTCAAGCCGAAGCTCAACAATACAGGACCATTTCGCGAATGGATTTACGAAGCCTTTTTAGACAACAAGCCGATGGATCGTTTTGTTACGGAGCTTGTCCTAATGGGTGGAAGCAAGCACGGAGGGGGACCATCCGGTTTCGGCTTGGCTACGCAAAACGACGTCCCCATGGCAGCCAAGGCTCATGTGCTCGGCACTGCTTTTCTCGGGACGAATCTTCAGTGCGCCCGTTGTCATGATGCTCCTTATCACCCTTTCAAACAGGCCGATCTATTTGGCATGGCAGCCATGCTAGAGCGAAAGGGCATCAGCGTGCCCAAGACCAGTATTGTCGCACTTCCCACGGCGGGTGCCCGCAAACCACTTGTGGAAGTGACTCTCAAGCCCGGGGCAAACGTGAAGCCGAATTGGCAATTTCCCTCCCTCGCTTCTTTCGGCGCTGCCGAACCCTATTTGCGCAACGACAAGGATTCCCGAGAAAGACTCGCCGTGTTGATTACTTCGCCCACAAATGTACGTTTTCCACAGGTCATTGCAAACCGTCTATGGAAACGTTTTTTTGGTTTTGGCTTGGTTGATTCTCCGGGTGATTGGCACAAAGTCCGCCCCTCGCATCCGGAGCTTTTGGAGTACCTTGGGCGAGAATTCGTCCTTAGCGGTTATGATCTTAAGAGCCTTGCCAGACTCATCCTTAATTCACACGCATACCAACGGCAAATCTCTCCAGTCGCCAACAATCAACCAACTACCGAAAAGTCATTGTTCGCCGGCCAAACTAGGCGTCGTCTCATGGCAGAGCAAATCGTGGACGGTCTCTACCATGCTACGGGACTACCCATGGAAGTGGGCGAATTGAACATGGATCGCGATGGTGGGCTTGGTCCTGAAACTTTTCTTAATCTCGGCATTCCTCGCAAGGCATGGCAATATGCCTCACTTTCCAACGAACGAGACCGACCAAGTCTTGCCTTCCCGCGCGTTCAAGCCGTCATAGATACCCTTAAGCAATTCGGTTGGCGTCCTTCCCGTCAAGACCCGCTCACCGATCGGGAGGAAGCTCCGCATGCCCTGCAACCGGGTATTCTCTCAAATGGCATATTGTCCATTTGGCTTACGCGTCTTTCTTCCGAGCACGGCATTACCGAGGAATGCCTTGAAGAACGCCCTGTCGAGGACTTGCTCGATACCGTCTTTCTTCGCCTTCTTACTCGGCGCCCGACTGAAACGGAACGAGATCGTTTTCTTCCCCTTCTTCGGGAGGGCTATGCCGAACGCATCATTCCCGTTGCCGAACGAAATCTCACTCCTTGGCCAAAGAAAATACCAGCCGTGTCTTGGTCGAACCATCTGAGTCCGGAAGCGAACTTCTTCGTCATCGAAGAGGAAAAACGAGCCCGTGAAGGAGATCCGCCCACTAACGCGTTGAGTCCTGCATGGCGCGAACGCATGGAGGATGCCCTTTGGGCGGTTATTAATTCTCCTGAAATTCTTTTCATCCCATGAGCAACCCATTAAATAATCTCTCTCGCCGTACTTTTTTGAAGTCCTCGGCAATCGCTTCAATTGCGGGTCTCGGCGGGCTGTCCCGAGGTGTGGGAGCGGCTTTGAAAAATCGTTTTCAAGGTAAGGCCGAGCATTGCATTTTCCTTTGGCTGGGTGGTGGAGCCGCCCAAATGGATACCTTCGATCCCAAGA
The DNA here is from genome assembly GCA_937893275.1 of uncultured Opitutia bacterium. GTDB lineage: Bacteria > Verrucomicrobiota > Verrucomicrobiia > Opitutales > Seribacteraceae. The sequence goes on from CALBIN010000035.1 coordinate 7,416, forward strand.
AGAAAGGTGATGCCAAAGCCAAGAAAGCCGGATCCTACTACGATGCCATCGACACCGCCGTTCCGGGAGTCCAAGTCTGCGAGCACCTTCCCCGCGTAGCCCGTGTCCTCGATCGCATTACCCTTTGTCGAACAATTTCGCACGACGTCATCGACGAGCACGCGGCCGCCGCTTATCAGGTTCATACCGGTCGCCCCGTCAGCGGAACCATTCAGTATCCTTCACTCGGTTCCATCGTAGCTCACGAGAAGGGGCAATTGGAGAAAGGTACTCCGAAGTACGTCGTGATCGGTTACCCGAGCATCTCGCGCAATCCCGGCTTTCTCGGAGCCAAGGACGGGTTTCTTTATCTCTTGGACGTCGAATCCGGCCCCGCAGGTCTTGCTCGTCCCGCAAACGTGGTTTCTTCACGCTGGAAGCGTCGCGAGGAGTTGTTGGGAGTTCTCCGCAAGGGTTACGTCAGCCGTAATCGCGAGGATCGTCGAATCCAAGATTATGACTCCACCTTGCAGGACAGCCTCGAACTAGCCGGCCCAAAATTCATGAGCACTTTCGAACTTACGGGGGAGTCGGCCGACTTGCGAGAATCCTACGGTGGTGAATTTGGTCAGCGCTGTCTGCTTGCTCGACGCCTCGTGGAGCGAGGCGTGCGATTTGTCGAGGTTTCTCACAACCTTAATTTTCTCAACGGTACAGGTTGGGACACTCATAACCAAGGCCAGCTCAACCAACATCTCCTAATCAAGGAACTCGACGACGCGCTTTCCACTCTCATCACTGATCTTGAGTCCAACAAGCTTCTGGACAAGACTCTCATTGCCGTAGGCACGGAGTTCGGGCGCCCGGCCGGATTCGATGGAGGTGGCGGTCGCGGTCACCATTCAAAATGCTTCAGTCTTCTTCTTGCCGGTGGAGGTCTCAAGCACCAAGGAGCCTATGGGGTTTCCGACGATCTCGCCCAGAAGTCGGTCGAAAACATAGTACCCTTGCGGGATTTTCACGCCACAATCCACGCCGCTCTCGGTATCGACCCATCCAAGGAACTCCATGCCGGCGATCGTCCCGTACCCATCACGGACGGCGGCAAGCCCATTGAGAGTTTGTTTGCTTGATGAGGATCATCCTTTTTCTTCTGTCAGCCTGCTTTGCCTCGGCTGCGCCCAAGCTATCCCTTACATGGGAGAAAAACTGGCTCGAAATTCATGGAGACCATCTGCCGGGTTCGATGCGCGTACATTATTTAGAGGCCTATTGCCGGGCAAATTCCCAGACCACGGACTGGGGGAAGCACACCGTGGTGGGGCACGAAACGAAGATGGTCTCTGCTTCGGATGACGGTTCCCGAATAGAACTTCTTTGCAACCTCAAGGATGGCGTTACCGTACGCCACGTCATTACCGCTCGTGACGATGAAATCGATTTCCGGCTCACCGCGCATAATCCCACAAACAAACTTTCCGAGGCCCACTGGGCTCAACCTTGCGTGAGGGTAGGGGTCTTTACGGGAACGGGAGCAGACAAGACAACCGACAAGTATGCCTACGTGAAGAAGAGTTTTATCTTTCTAGATGGCAAACAGGCCATGATGCCGACCCGGGACTGGGCTTTGAAGGCACGCTACATTCCCGGGCAGGTATGGACCGCTCCCGGCGTGGTTCGGGCGGATGTAAACCCTCGTCCTCTCCACAAGGACGTTCCTGATAATGGTCTCATCGGATGTTACTCAGTGGACGACAAGATGCTCTTCGCCACGGCATGGGAACCTTATCAGGAACTTTTCCAAGGAGTGGGCCGCTGCCTTCACAGTGACTTTCGCCTCGGTGGCTTGAAACCCGGGGAAAAGCTTGAGATAAAGGGTAAGTTATACTTGGTGAACAACGATCTTGAGGCCCTGCTGGCTCGTTATCGGAAAGATTTTCCCGAGCACGCGAAGTCACGCGGGCGCTAGGCGACTATTTCGCGGATCACGCTTCCGTACACGTCGGTCAACCGCAGGTCGCGGCCTCCGTGACGGTAGGTGAGGTGCTCGTGATCAAGCCCCAGCAAATGGAGCACGGTGGCCCAAAGGTCGTAGATTTCGCATTTGTTTTCGGTCACGTGATAACCAAATTCATCGGTGGCTCCATGAATCGTACCGCCTTTTGCCCCTCCGCCGGCCAACCAGACGGAATAACCGTAGGGGTTATGGTCTCGTCCGTTGCTTCCTTGAGAGAAAGGCGTACGTCCAAACTCGCCTCCCCACACGACTAAGGTTTCGTCGAGCAAACCTTTTGCCTTAAGGTCCTTAAGTAGCCCGGCTATGGGTTGGTCCACTTGATGAGCCATGGCCGCATGGCCTTTTTCCAAGGCGCCGTGCTGGTCCCAAGGGTTTGCGGCGTTGCCTGCCCCAATGCCTTCGTTGATGCAGCTTAGTTCTACGAAGCGTACGCCTCGTTCCACTAGCCTGCGGGCAAGCAGGCATTGGCGGGCATAACCTGCTGTTTGCTTGTCGCGGGAGTCCAAACCATAGAGCTTCTTTGTCGTTTCCGTTTCTCCACTCAGGTCGCAGAGTTCGGGTACGGCAGCCTGCATTTTGTACGCCGTCTCATAATTCTTTATGGCGGCCTCCACTTGGAGGTTCTCTCCGGTTTTGGAAAGGAAAGACTTGTCGAAACCCTTGAGGAAGCTCAAGCGATTGCGTTGGGCGAAAAGAGACTCTCGAGGCTTCACGTTGCGAACGGGTTCCGAATTGTCTACCTGCAGAATGGAGCCTTGGTTGCCTGCGGGCAGGTAGCCGCTCCCATACAGACCCACGCCCCCGTGCGGAGCTACCGACCCGGCGCTGTTCAGGACCACGAAGCCTGGTAGGTTTTCGTTTGCCGAACCTAGACCGTAACTTACCCAGGCTCCGGCGCTCGGATGCCCCATGAAGGGAAACCCCGAGTGGAAGGCGTAGTTGCCTTGGGCGTGCTCGTTCACCTTGCTTGTCATGGAGCGCACGACCGCCAAGTCGTCGGCCATTTCGCCGACCTTCGGAAAAATGGAACTCACGGGCATGCCGCTCTTGCCCCAACGCTTGAACTCGAAGGGACTGGGGAAGACGTTGCCGTTCTTGTT
>CALBIN010000036.1 GCA_937893275.1 uncultured Opitutia bacterium
GCGGCTTCGTGGGACCAGCCCGTGGCCTGATTCTGCAGCTCTACGTTGACCGTCTTGCCGGCGTGTTTGCTTAGGTCGATCCGGAACTTGCTCCATTTCGTTTCCGTTACGTCCTCGCTGAGCTCTTTCTTTCCATTGATCAAAACGACCAGCTTCCAGTTTCCCTTCGGGTGATTGGTTACCTCAAGCTCAAGGGTTGTTTTCTTTCCGGCAGGAAGCTCGATCTTCCGGGACAGCACGCAGGGAACGGTCTTGCTGAGCGGATGGGTAAGCAGCACCTTCTTGCGTCCATCCCATTGCGTACGCAACCCGGGCTTCATGGCCGGACCGCCCCAGTCACGGACCTTCCAACCGGGAGCGAAAGTCGCGACATCGGCAGCTAAGTTCGATCCTGCCTTTGAGGTGGGCTTGGCATTGATGACCCGCGCTCCCTTGGCCGGTTTCGAAGTTGAGGTTTTCGGATAAGGCATTTTGGCATCCACTTCATCCCGCCAGTCATGAAACATCTTCAGGAGCTTCGCAGTGATATCCGGTTTGGAGTCGGAGAGATCGTTCTGCTCGCCAATGTCCTTTTCCAAATCAAAGAGCTGTACGCTCCCGTTTTCATAGTATTCGAGCAACTTGTACTTCCCCAACCGGATCGCCCCGCCGGGGCTTTGGTATCCGTGGTTGCTGTAATGGGGGAAATGCCAGTAGATGGCCCCCCTGTCATGAGCCTTGCCACGTAGGGCGGGCAGGAAACTGACTCCGTCGACGTGTTGCTCGGGCAAGGTGGGCAAGCCCGTCATCTCGAGCAACGTCGGGTAGTAATCGGTTCCGGTGACCAAGGCATGGGATTTGGTATTCGCCTTCGTTCCCCCCGGCCAATGAACGATCAAAGGTACCCTTACCCCACCCTCGTAGTTCCAGCCTTTCGCCCCGCGCAGGGGGAGATTGGAAGAAGCAAAGCGGCTATCGAGAGAGTTCCTTGGATGATTGATTCCCCGGTACTGATTCGATGCGGACATGCCCCCGTTGTCCGCCGTAAAAATGACGATGGTGTTCTCGGCCAACCCCAACTCGGCAAGCTTGGCCCGGATCCGGCCAAGGCTTTCGTCAGTAGCCTCGAGCATTCCGGCAAACTCCACATTGTCCTGCTTTTGCTTCACCCACCAGACGCGCGCATCCTGATGGGCCTGCAGTTCGTCATTCTCCGCCAGCGCTTTAAGTTCTTCTTTCGTTAGCGGAGGCCCGTCCGGATTGGATTCAAGAATGAAGTCCGGCCCGTTCCGTTTTGGCATCGCCGCGAGCTTCTTTCGATATTTGTCCACCAAATCCGGACGCCCCTGAATCGGATCGTGCACCGCAAAATGTTCGAGGTGGACGAAGAAAGGCCGGTCTTGGTTGCGCTCAATGAAATCCAACGCCGCATCGGTCAGTTTGTCGGTGTAGTAGTCACCTTTTTTTGCCGGCAGTTTCTCATTGTAAGCGCCGCCAAAAGGATAGTGATAGGAACGCACCCACCCCGTGATCTCCTCGTCGAAACCATAGGCCTTCGGGTCCACCCTCACATGCGCTTTGCCGTAGTTCGCAGTGGCGTAGCCATGGCGCTTGAGTGTCTCGGCCAGGGTCACCTCCTCGTCCGGCAAAGCGGTCAGCTTTTCCGCATGATGCAGAGGCTCGTAGTCGCGCTCGGGACGCCCCCCCAGCCACTCCGTCAAATTTGTTCGGGCCGGGTACTTGCCCGTCAGGATGCTGGCCCGACTGGGCGAGCAGACGTGGCAGGTCGAATAGGCGTTGTCGAAGAGAATGCCTTCCTTGGCCAACTGGTCGATGGCGGGAGTTTCATGGAACTGACTGCCATAGCAACCCACGTCCCGCTGCCCAAGATCATCGACGAGGAAAAAGACGATATTGGGTTTTCGGCTCTGCTCCGCGCAAAAGGGAAAAACTTCCCAGCAGCAAACTGATAAAAATGGATGAGACCGAAAGGATTGATTTTGCCATACTCTGTTTCTCTACTTTTGGGGTTCGGCTATTTGGCCGATTTTATTGCTTCGGGCTCAATTGCGAAAGCTTCCAAGTCTTGTCGGTACGGATTGTGCCGTCGCCGTAGACGATACGAACCCGAGCGGTCGGATCTTGGCGGGTGGTGTCGAAATCCACCGTGGCAAAGCTGAGTGTTCTGCTGTTGGCCACCCCGGAGGAAATGACCTCGACCAAAGGATAGCCGACGCGATCGGACTCGTGATGCTCCCAGACAAGGGAGTTGTGGATGTCACCGGACATGTACATCACACCGGAGATCCCGTTCTCCTTGAGAGCGTCAAAGAGTCGATGACGTGAAAAGGTATAGATCCGCCAGCCATCCACCTTACTGTGATTAAGGGTGCTTCCGGAGACGATGACCTTGAAGCGGGCTTTTGAACGCCTGAGACCTTCCAGCAACCATGAGAACTGAGCATCACCCAGCATGCGTTTCTGGTCGTCATCCGGAACTTTGTCCGGCGAGCGGTGGTAGCGGCTGTCCACCATGAAGAAATCAACGTCGCCATGAGAGAATTTGAAGAAAGCGCCCGGGGTATCAGGGGTTCCGAGAGCTGGATTTGCCCAGATCTGCTTCCAGCCCGCCAGCGAACGCTCATTGCCCTCCGCGGTGCCATCGGAATTATTGGGGCCGTAATCGTGGTCGTCCCAGATCGCATAGGTCGGTACGTTGCGCAACACGGTGGCGAATTCCTTTTGGCGACGGTAAGTTACGTGGTGTTTCCACTGCACCGT
>CALBIN010000037.1 GCA_937893275.1 uncultured Opitutia bacterium
GGTCGGTAGCTCAATCGGTAGAGCAGTGGCCTTTTAAGCCATTGGTTCCGGGTTCAAGTCCCGGCCGGCCTACCAAATGCCCCACGGAAATCCCTTAGTCCGCGGGTCGGCATGGAGGTGAAATAGTTGTTCAAAGAATGGAATAGCCGACTCCCTGATCTCTGCCTGCTCCGAAGGTTCATAAAAAATCCTTGGTATTCGTTAAAGCGGTAAGGATTTCGTCCGATTATATATATTAGTTCGCAAGGAGGTGGGCGTAGAGTACATGGAGGTGTAAGTAGTCCGATTAATTACAAAGATTATGCCCAGCATAATGCTGTGCAGATTGCAGGATTTTTTATGATAGCCCATGTAAACCATGATTTAACTGGTCTCGCCTTCGAGACTCACCGAGCGCGGATGGAGTTGGATTCTTCAGTTGCTAAGCTTTCTTCGGGCAAGCGTATGCAAAACGCCAAGCACGACGCCGGAGGGTTTCAACAGGCGGCAAAGTTAGGTTCCCGCCACAAGAGAGATGTTGCCTCGATGCAGAACCTCCAAAACATCGTCTCTTATTCCCAAATTCAAGACGGTTCTCTGGAAACAGTCGGAAAAATTATAAATCGCATGAACACCTTGGCAACAAGGGCACTGGACATGACCTCGACCGACTCGGATCGAGAGAACTACAACAAGGAATTCATTGAATTGGCCGCCCAGCTAGAGGAGATAAAGTTGGAAAAATTCAACGGCATGGACGTGTTCGGGGCCGGGGGGTTCAGTGATGAAAAACAAGAATTTATAGATGCCCTTAAAAATGGTTGGCTCAAAAATGCGGAAGCATTGGTACAAAGTGCATATGGACTCCAAGCGAATGCAGCTGACACTTGGGACTTGATCGTGAACGAGAACGACACGGGTGGATACGCCGCGTTCGTCATGACTTCCTGGGACGGCACAGGTACCGCCGACGTAATGGAAATGCAATTCGATCTCCCTGACTTTCCTGCCCCTCACACTGTGGGACCCTCAGAAGCGGACAGGGTCGTCGCCCACGAAATGGTGCACTTAATACAAGCCCAAAATTCATTCTTTGGCGATATCGTGGACGGCAACGGACGACGAGGTTCATGGTTCAAGGAAGGGCTTGCCGAAATGATTCACGGCGGAGATGACCGGGTCAGAGGTATTCTGGGCAATACACTTCCAAGCGATGGCGACATAACCAACTTACTCAATGAAGTCGGAACTGGAGACGAATCCTGGACAACCAATGAGCAATATGGTTCCGCCTATCTGGCGGCACGTTTTCTTCATTATAGCATAAAAGATGCTGGCAAATCGGCTGGCGGCTTCAATGGAGGAGCAGACGGCGCAAAGGCCTTAACGCAGTGGATGGCAGATCGCTTCAATAACGTAGGAGGAGCTACCGCTGCCGACAGCGGCCTAGATACGGGGATTGCCGCCTTCACTAATTATGCAAACAATGACGCTTTTCTAGCAGCCTTCAAAGGGGCTGACGGTTTGTCATACGTCAAAGACGCAGGGAAATTCGATTATGCGAATAACATAGGTAACGCCGACACGGGAGCCATTGGAAACGCCGACGCAGATAGTGGAGCTGCCAAGGATGGACAAAGCGTCGTAGATGACGTCGCTGGTTCACCTACCGACTTGAATCCTACTTACGAGACAGAAAAGGGAAGCTTGGCCGCTACCATTGATGGCTCGGGGGAAACTTGGAATCTTCAATCCGTCAATACGATTACGGTTAGTGATACAGAAACTTACAACCTCGAGAGCATAACCAATGCCCGAGGAACCCTCACCCAGCTCACGGTTTGGATGGAAAACTTGGCCACTGAACGCGCACTGGTGGGAGCAAACCTAAGTCGCCTTGAGAAGGAAATGGACAACTTAAGCCGAAAAATGGGAGGCAGGGAGATGGCCGTCAGTAGGATCGAAGATACCGACGTAGCCCGTGAAAGCACCAAATTCGCCTCCAGCCAAGTAAAGATGCAGGCAAGCGTGGCAATCTTGGCTCAGGCCAAGCAGGCGAACGTATTGTTGGCCGATCTCGTGCGCGACATAAATGTAGGCGGATAGCATCCCCCTATCCTTCCTCCTCGCCCGTAACGAGCCTCGCTATCCCCTTCAAGTCCAGCTTTCCCGTGGGCAGCATGGGAATTTCCTCCACTTGCTTGATTTCCTTGGGAATCCACAAATTGGCCAGACCAGCCTCGGAAAGACGCTTCCTAAGGTCATCGAAATCCACCTCGGGAACCGCCAGCAAGACTAGGCTCTCCCCTTTTGCAGGATCGGCCTTACTGCCGATGGCTACGAGGGGCTTGTCGCTGTCCTCGACGCCCAAGGCCTTCGCCACCGCTTGCTCCACCGTGCCGTGCGGCACCATCTCGCCCCCGATCTTGGAAAAACGTGAAAGGCGTCCCTCGATGAAAAGGAAGCCGTCATCGTCAAACCGGCCGAGGTCGCCCGTGTGGAACCAGCCGTCGCCCGGCAGCACCTCGAGGGTTCTTTCGGGTTCCCCGAGGTAACCACCAAACACGTTTGCCCCACGGAAGCAAAGCAGGCCCGTTTCCGTAGGCTTGCGAGGCTCTCCCGTGTCGGCGTCTAGAACGCATCCCACCACCCCCGGCAAGAGTTTGCCCACGG
>CALBIN010000038.1 GCA_937893275.1 uncultured Opitutia bacterium
ACTGACACACCGTACAAGCCGAAACTGGCGGGTGGTCGTGAAAACCCAGCCGTTTTTGCAATCCTAGATGCGAACACGACTCTGAGTCATAACTTCAACCTTGAGGCGGAATACCGAGTTTCCCATGAGATGGGAGAAATATCGGGTCTCGTCTCCTCAGGTGACGAAACCGTTGGAGGATTGGCCATAGAGCTGTTTCCGGTGGATGAAAACAACCAATCCCTCTCCGATCATCCCGTACATGTTCTGTTCGTAGAGCCGGACGGAAAAGTTCGCGGGAAGGCTCCGGTGGGGAACTTCCGCGGCGAAATTGTTTCCTGGGACAACTCTTTTGACGATCTTAACATCACGATAACCATAGAAGCTGGTGCATTGCGAGAATTGCCTCCGATAGAACTCACCAGACGGGCAATGGCTACTGTAACCGGAAGGATTACCACTGAAGCCGGCAACGGAACTTGGGCAGAAGTTCTCTTCGTAGATCCGGAAGACGAAGATGAAATGACTTGGCCGATGGAATTTGAAGTCGAGCACAATGAATCCACAGGAACTCCAACGGGAGTCTTCACTGCTAAAGTTCCCGCAGGTTCTTACAAGATATTGGCCCAACGTTTCGACGGCACGCTTATTCCGGCGTACTATACAAGCGGGGCAGGAAATGCAGCAAGCTTCGCTACTGCAGAAACTATACAAATAACTGAAGCAGGCTTTCCTGGAATAGACATACGCTTGGAATCTCGCCCGACCGCCACGGTTCAGGTACAAGTAGTGGATCTGAACAACTCTCCGGTGAAATATGCATGGTTCCTGTTCCACGATGCAGAGGACGAGGAAGGAGAAACCGTTTTTCCTCAAGTTCGTTCGGTAAAGCTCTTTGAAGCAGACGACTTCAACGGTTCTTATGTCTTGAAAGTACCTGGCGGCACCTACAAAGTGGAAGTGGAAGCCGACGGGCATGAACCCGCTTTTCGGATACTAAACGAGTCGGGCACCGAGGCATGGCTCAGCACCGAATGGGAAAAGGGCGCACCCGTGACTCTGACCGACGGCAACACCACTACTCTTGCAAGAGCCACCCTTAAAGCCTTTGAGAAAACCGAAGCCGAACGGTTCGGATTCGCGTGGATGGAGCATGACGAGGAAGATGGTCCCGACGCTGAACCCTTACCTGTCGGAGCAAAGATCAGCGGCACAGTGAAGACCAAAGACGGAACGGCTGTGCCGAAGGCGACGATCATTGCCCACACAAAGGACTATTTGTTGTGGCTCGATCACGTGAATACTCGAGCCGACGGTAGTTTCGAATTGAAGAATCTTCCTGCTCGTGATGACTGGATAGTTTTTGCAGAACCTCCCTTCGATTCCGAAGCTTTCCGTGGGTTCCGGGAATCGAACAAGGTTGAACTCAATTTAATGGATACTAACGGAACGGCCGACTTGGTGCTGCAATCCTCAAACGTTTCCGGAAAAATTCTCTTCCCCCGCAAAGATCCGGCAACGGGCGAAACTCGCAATGCTCCCCTTGCTCACGCTCACATATGGGCGTACCAAGACGATGATGGCGATGGAGAACCCGACTTTGACTTCGACGATGCTGCAGGTTCGCAAGAACCCATTACATTTAATGAGGCTTTTGGCGAAACCGATGAGAAAGGCATTTTCTCATTTAACCTCCAAGAGGCAGGTCAGTATGCTCTGCAAATTGATCTTCCCGGTCAACTCTCAGCCCTACGCCCGGAACCGATTTCATTCAACGTACGCAACCCGGATCGGGATCTAAAACTTGGGAATGCAATAAAGATTTCATGGGAGTACCGCGGTGCGGCATCCTTCGACATCAAGCGAAAAGCTTCCACCGAATCCTCGCTCACAAGCATTTTCACCAGCTCATCCGATGACAAACCGAATGGCGAAACCACTTATTACGTGGATACCTCAGTTACACCCGGGGAAACCTACGAATATCAAGTGTCTGCCACAACGAAAACCGGTAATACAGACCCACTTCCTTCCACGGACATAAAAGTCTCCAAACCTTTCATTTTCTTGGCTCCACCAAAGAAAACAATTACAGGTTACGTCTTCGATGACTCCAACAACACTGTTTCCGGCGCAGAGGTTGTGGCTTGGCGAGAAGAAGGCGAAGGTTGGAGTTCCATTCTCTCGGCAGACGACGGCAGCTTCGAGCTCGTTGCAGGTTCGGGCAAATGGGAAGTGACCGTTTACCGTCCGCACGGCGTTAAAGTCGACTGGATTTACGATCAGGAACCTAAAAGATTAGGCTTCAAGAAAGATTCAGCAAAGGAAAGTAAGTCGGTCAACTTCACGGTTAAAAAAGCGGCTGGTGGTAAAGTGACCGGACGCATTGCAGTCCCTGCAGGCAAGACTTGGGCGGACATTTATCAATATGTTTCGGTTGACGCTTTTGACCACGAAGGTCGAGGCAACTGGACGGATCTCGACTTAGATTCCAACGGTAGCTTCGAAATACCTCTACAACCGGGCAATTACGAAGTTTCCTTATGGGTGGCACCGGAACTAAAGGGTTTTGGTAGTAGCGAATTCAAGTTTGTCAGAGTGGGTAAGACTTCCGTTAGCTTAAAAGAAGACTTCAGCCTTGAGTCTCGCAATTCAAAGATCGAGGGGTTGGTAAAAACCGATACCGGGAAAGCTTTGCCTAACGTCGAAGTATGGGCATGGAGCGAAAAAGGAGGATGGGTATCCGATGTGACGAACGTCAACGGAGCCTACGCCCTCACTGTTTCTCCGGGACAATGGGAAGTTGGTTTCGAATTGTTGCTTGCCGAAGATGGTAGTGCCCCACCCTACCTACCGGCACCACCTAAGAGAGTTAAGTTGAGAAATGACCAAACTTCATCTATAAACTTTACGGCCAAAGAAGCGGGGGCATCTGTTAAAGGCGTTGTTTATGCAGCAGGTAAAGCAGCAACGGACATAGATGTATGGGCCTATGCTCGAAATGCT
>CALBIN010000039.1 GCA_937893275.1 uncultured Opitutia bacterium
AGATGATCCCGAGGCTTCCGCCAACGACCGCTTCGTGGCTCTCGATCTACTCCGTAATTCGCAGATTGCCGCCGAGGGGGTTCTTCCCATGTGCCAAGACACGGGCACCGCCATCGTGATGGGCAAGAAAGGACGTTGCGTCTGGACTCCCGGCGGAGACGATCACGCCCTTGCTCGCGGCATTGAAAAAACCTACGCCACCGACAACCTTCGATTCTCGCAACTCGCGCCGCTCGCCATGTTCGAGGAAAAGAACACTCGTTCCAATTTGCCCGCGCAGATCGACCTTCATCACGTAGATGGCGATGAATACTCCTTTCTATTCGTGGCCAAGGGCGGAGGTTCCGCAAACAAGACTTTCCTGCATCAAGGTACACCCTCCCTGCTTCGCGAAGATCTCCTTCTGGAATATCTCGACGAACGTATCGCTGCTCTCGGCACGGCCGCCTGTCCGCCTTATCATCTCGCGGTGGTCATTGGAGGCACTTCTGCGGAAATGAACCTCAAGACGGTCAAGCTCGTTAGCGCACGCTACTTGGATGATCTCCCCACCGAAGGTAATGAGAAGGGCCATGCCATCCGCTGTCCCGAAATAGAGGAGAAAATTCTCGAACTGACCCGCAAACGTGGAATCGGCGCTCAATTCGGCGGTAAGTATTTCTGTCTCGATATCCGAGTCATCCGATTGCCTCGACACGGGGCCAGCCTGCCAATTGGAATAGGAGTGAGCTGTTCGGCCGATCGTCAAGCCCTTGGCAAGATCACTTCCGAAGGAGTGTTTCTCGAGCAACTGGAACGCAACCCGGCTCGGTTTTTACCCGAGTTTGTGGAAGAGGGCGACGAAGCCGTCCACATCGATTTGAATCAAGGCATGGATGCAGTCCGTGCGGAACTGACCAAGCATCCTGTTCAAACTAGGCTCTCCCTTTCGGGACCTTTGATCGTTGCTCGTGATCTTGCCCATTCCAAGCTTCGCGAGCGATTGGACGCAGGTGAAGAATTGCCGGATTACTTTAAGCAATACCCTGTCTATTATGCAGGTCCCGCCAAAACGCCCGAAGGCTATGCCTCGGGTTCCTTCGGTCCGACCACTGCTGGTCGCATGGATGCCTTCGTCAACAAATTTCAAGCTGCCGGCGGTTCTCTCGTCATGTTGGCCAAGGGTAACCGCTCGAAGATGGTTGTGAAGGCTTGCAAGGAGCACGGAGGCTTTTATCTCGGCAGCATCGGAGGTTCCGCCGCCCGCTTGGCCAAGAATTGCATCAAGAGCGTGGAGATCGTCGAGTATGATGAACTGGGCATGGAGGCGATTCGCCGCATAGAGGTGGAGGACTTCCCCGCCTTCATCATCACCGACGACAAGGGCAACGATTTCTTCCTCGGCGAAGACGCCGTATAAAGTCTTTTCCAGACGGCGACATTCCGAAAGTGTTTCGGAATCCATCGCTACATATCCGCATATTCCGTATTCCGGAATTTCTCAAGAAGGACAGGTTTAGGTTTTAGCTCGGATAGTGCACGAATAGAATTGATCTTTAGGTTTTAATTTCGATTATTTCGTTCAATCCCACCTGTTCGACTAATTAAATCCAAAACAAAAAGGTTTTCCCCTCAATTTCCTTCAACCGGATTGATTCTGCTTGTTCTATCTTTTCTTGGGTCGGGAATCTACTGCGGACTTCCCGCAAAAGCCAAGCTCCCCTCCCTTCGCGACTTCAAGGGACTTCAAACTGCTTTCTTTGACGATGAATCCGGGCGCCGCTACCTTCAGGTCGGTTACAAGGAAGCCACTGCTGAAAAGCCCAAGGTTGGTTTTCTTCGATTGGGGCTGGCCTTTCTGAAGATTCACGACCTCCGCATCGATTTGGATGCTCGCTGGGCGAGGAAGGAGACTTTGCTGGACTTATTTCAAAAAGTCTCATCGAAACGAGGCGTGCGCTACGCCGTAGCCGAACCCATTGAGCTGGTTATACGGCCACAGGATGGCGATGCCTTCCGGATCACCGCAACCAAGGGTAAGTTTACCTCCGAGGGAGCCTTGCGGGTCTGGGGAGACGTTCAGGTCGTTCGCGGAGAAACGAGCAATCGCCGAACCAATCTATCCCTAACGGCTGATCCACTTTCGAACTCCCTCGACCTTTCCGTGGATGACGGAAAGGAAACGATCTCGATCTCCTTGAACCCTGAATCCATCGAAAAATCTTCTTTTATCGAAACCGACAAGCCATGAAAAAACCTATCCGTCTACTCCTTCTCGCTTCGGCGTTTGCTTCTTTAATCAATTCCAGTTTTGGCGCCGCCGTTCAATTTGCCGACCCCAACTTCGAATCATCGTTCAGAAGCCAAGTTGAAAAACAGTGGATTTGGGTTTCGGGTTATACGGGTAACAATTATCAGTTTAAGACAGAGGATCTAATAAACACTTGGAGTCTGTTTTTGGACCCCGACGATGCAGGTGGTGATTTCACCAGTCTCGCAGACCTACAGTATTTTCCGAATCTTCGGGGTCTTTACATAGAGAACGCCTCAAAAATTACCGATTTCTCGCCCATCTGGCAGCTCAAGGATACCCTCGAGTATCTTGAGAT
>CALBIN010000040.1 GCA_937893275.1 uncultured Opitutia bacterium
CCCTCCCTTGGAGATATTGCTGGTTCAGCGCATACATAGGGTCGCTCTCCAAACCAGGAAAGCGAACCCACTCCACGGATTCGTGCTCCTTCAGATGCTTGGCAACTGTAAGTGAGTTCTCACAATGCCTGTCCATGCGTAAGTGCAGGGTTTCTATCCCTTGCAAGAACTGCCAGGAATTCTCAGGAGAAATACAAGCTCCCAAGTTTCGGAGAGGAACGGTACGCATTCTCAAGATGTATGCCAGAGGAGACAAGGGTTCAGGCAAATCATGCCCCCAACGCAAACCGTGGTAACTGTTATCAGGTTGATCAAACAACGGGAAATTGCCATTGCCCCAGTTGAATCTACCTGAATCGACTACCACTCCTCCGATGCCGTTGCCATGTCCACCCAACCACTTGGTCAGGGAATGAACAACTATGTCGGCTCCATGCTCTATGGGTCGAGTGAGGTAAGGTGTGGAAAACGTGCTGTCCACGATCAAGGGAATCCCATTAGAGGAGGCAATTTCACCAATTGCCTTGAGGTCGGCGACATCCAGACCGGGATTACTTACGCTTTCGCAAAAGAGAGCTTTTGTCTTGTCCGTTATGGCGGCTGCGAAATTTTGTGGATCGTTAGGGTCGACGAACTTCACGGTGATTCCCAGTTTAGGCAGGATGTCGTTGAACTGGGTATAGGTCCCACCATAAAGATTATTGGCGGAAACGATTTCATCACCTGCCTCGGCGAGGTTGATGATCGAATAAAAGACCGCACTCGTGCCGGAAGCTATACCTAGCCCGGCCGCTCCACCTTCCAAACCTGCTACCCGCTGCTCGAGAACGTCGGTCGTCGGGTTCATCAACCGCGTGTAAATATTTCCTAGTTCACGAAGTCCGAAAAGGTTGGCCGCGTGCTCGGTATTGTTAAACACGAAGGAACTCGTCTTATAGACGGGCACCGCGCGTGAAAGTGTTGTAGGTTCTGGCGAGTAGCCGAGATGAAGGCACTTGGTTTCAAGTTTCATGGATTGGATAGGGTTGGATGGGATTAACTAGATGAGGAATTTCAAAAAAGAAGAAAACGAATATTCACGAGAGGGAAAAAACGTCGAGACTGAATCCAAGGTAAATACCTCATCAAGCCAGAACTTCTAAAAATTCGGGGCCTAAGAAAAAACAGAAGGATGCTTTGAATCAGACCAATTGAGGAATCGGCTTGGAGTCTGTGACGGCTTTCTTCACGTCATCGGGGATGCTTGACAAGAGACGAACTTGGCCAGGATCAAAAAGCGTATTCATAACGGTTCCGAGAAGCATATTCGGGGTCACCAAGTCCTCCGCCGGTTGGCCGACTAGCTTATCCGACTTGCCCACCACTTGACCCATTTTCAAGCCACCTCCGGCGAATGCGAGAGTGCAAAGGTTGCCCCAATGGTCTCTACCGCCTCTGGCATTGATCTTAGGCGTACGACCGAATTCGCCCGTAATGACGAGCAATATCTTCTCGGACAAACCTTTCCGAGAGCAGTCCTCAATAAAGGCGCTGGCGGCCTTGTCCACTGCCGGACCAAGGATGGGCATACCATCGTCGATCCCGAAAGCGTTGCCATGCATGTCCCAACCCGTGCTCGTAACAGTGACGAAACCGCATCCCGCTTCACAGAGGCGACGGGCCATAAGCATTTGTTTTCCGAGGGCGAGAGGAGCCTGTGCGGGAATGGCCTTTCCGTTTTTCTTTTTCTTGGGAAGGCCCCTGGGTATAGTGAATGCACCGGTGTCGTAACGCTCAACGAGGCGAGGGTCTTCGTTGGATAGGTCGAAAGCTTCAGTGACCCCACCAAGAATTACGTCGAAAGCCTTTTGGTGGAGAGAATCGGCTGAGGAAAGGGTGTTATCCGTCGAACGCTTGAGATCGTCAATCCGAGTCAAGAGACCTCTTCGGTTATCGAACCGTCCTTCCGGCAGACGAAGCTGCATATCATTGAGAATGCCGCCACCTTTACTTGGGTCGAAAGACGAGAAGGACTTGGAAAGGTTTCCGACGGAAGTGATTCGATCGGCTTTGTTGTTAAGCTTATCGTATTTCTTCCCGCACGTGGAGGGCACGACGACACAATTGTTCGGCAAGCCCGTTTGAGCATTGGTCAAACCTGCCACGCGCGAATAAAGGGAGCCAAGGCAAGCACCTGTAGGATTGCCACCTGCGGCGACCAACGCAGAGGCCGACCCATGACTGCCGTTACCATGTCGGAACGAACGCACTACGGCCATTTTGTGAGCCAGTTTGCCCAGCATTGGAAAATGGCTACCGAAGGTAACGCCGGGTAGTGAAGTCTTTACCTCGCCGAACATCGCTCTATACTCGGACGGAGCCGTCATTTTCGGGTCAAAGGTCTCTATGTGCGTTGGCCCACCCTGCAAGTTCAACATGACGACCGATCTGTCCTTTAGAAAATCGTAGGCCTTGTTTGCGGATGCGTGCGCCTTGAGAGACAGCGTGTCCAACAAGGAAAGACCTCCCAATCCCAGAGTTCCCACGCGAAGAAATTCACGACGCGAAAAGCCTTCGCAATTGGAAACCGTTTCACCTGAAAGAACCGTCAGCATGTCTTAGGATTTCCAAATCCTCTTAAAAATCGCAAGTAGGTTTCATGACGATATGCCAATCAGCGATCTTTCAGTAACATGGATAAAATGCTTATCTACCTGTATATTAGAAACTTGAGATCCAACAAGAGAAGGTCTTTCGGCACAGTTAGCTAATTGTTTCTGAAGTTGCAAAAAACGGAACCCGTTTACGGAACGCTCGACTCCAAGTGTTCAGGCGTTACGGAACAGGCTCGAATTCCACCCACCACGTACGAACCTGTCGACCAGTCTGAAGTTCCCATTCGCCCTTGGTGCGAAAAACATGGGATCCTTGGCTCTCACCCGCGGAATCATTCCAAGCATAGGTTACCTTTACCGGATCCGATTTGCCGGTTGCCTGCACCAGATGAGCCTCAGCCCGCAGGTAGCGCTTGCCACCGTCATTGCGGAAACGAATCTGGATCGGCTTACCGGCCTGGGCGCGTATGGCGGAGAAGCCATAGCTAAAGCTCTGCGACCAAAAGTCTCCGGGTTCATCCCCCCTTCGTGGTATTGTACGCCCCTTCACCACGGGAAGCCAACTTTCTCCCACGTCCAAGCTGTACTCTACATGATAGCGCACCTTTGGGTTCGGCGGGCTTCCGGATGCAACATGGGCGGATGCGTAAAGCCCTACGACCGGCCTGTTCGGTTTGATAGAAAGGGTGACCTCCTTTTGGCCAAATCCGCCGGCGGTTACATAGGACTTCGCTCGGTTCAATTCGGGACCAATCGCAAGTACCTCTTTTCCGGAGGCTTCGAAACTGATAGTGGTTGCGGTGTCCTTAAGCCTAGGCAAAACCGCGACATTGGCCTGGCAAACCGTCCGGATGGCCAAACCGGTGTTTTGCAACCGGCGAACCCCTACCCCGAAGCGCAACCAGTAGTGAGAACGACCCTTGACCAAGTCCGTTAAATCGAGGCCATCCTGGAACCGCTTAGGAACTGTCCACGTACGGCCATCATCCAACGACACCGACACCCGGCAATTGGCCTTCCCATGCAGGACCAGCCCGTTGCGACACCCATCGTCATAAATGCTCCATGGCTTGTCGTTAGGCGGTGTCGCTCCAATTACATAGGGCGTCTGAAAAGAAAACGTGACCTGATTCTCCGACTCCCAAACGACACCTTCGCGATAATCGCCGCCGGCAAAATCCGGTCGGTAGACGTACTCGACGTTGGCGAAGCGCGCCTGACCATTGTGATGGGACGTACCGTTTCTTGAGCCGTGCATTTTCTCCGGTTGGTTAACCCAAGTACGTGAACGCTCCGGACCCGGTATGCCTTCGGTGTTGTAGTTTCGTCCCCAGAATACGAAGGTTTTACCATTTTCCAGTCCGGGTTCGAAATAACGTCGCATCCGCTCGCCACGACGCAGACGAAGCATGGGCGGAGGACCGGCATAGCCCGCTAAATACTCGGCAACGGCGTACTTTCGATAAGAATTCCCATCGCTCGGATGCAACCCACAGACCAACCAACCGCGCTGCCTCTCAGGCTTGTATGCACGGTTAATCCAACGATCGACATCCTTGTTGACTTCGCCGACCCCTAGGAGGCGCCGACCGGATTCATCAAAGATCACGGTAGACAAGTCATGGTCGAGCAAAGCCCACCTTCCCGACCCATAGGCTCCCCCCTGAAGAAACACCTCGAACGAATTGTGACCTGCCACGCCAACCCCACGCCCTCGAGCATGCCCAAGCAGATGATCGAGCTCCGCGGTCCATTGAGAATGGGTAGTGCCGCACAGCCCAAAGCCATAGCCGAATAAGCCATTCCAGTATTCGCGAAGTCGCTTGTCCTTGCCCTCGGTAAGGCCTTCGCCCCATAAGTCCCGACGCCCGGCCTCGCCATGCCAGTAATGGGTATTGCGCCAAAGCCAAGAGGCCAGTGCCTTGCTCTCGTCGGAATCGACGGGCCGACCGGTGGCTCGTTCATAGGTCTCGGCCTGCGTGGCGAACAAACGGTCGAAAGTGGAAATGGCGAGTTCGCCTGGATACCATGGATGGTCAGTGCGAATCTGCGGGTCACCGACGTCGCCGAAGACCTTGACTCCTACAACAAGGAAAAACAAGAGGGTGGAAGTTCTCCGGCTCACAGTAAAGATTTAGCCAACATCACTACTCGCACTCCGGGTAATGAGCCCGACTGACGCAACCGTAGTTGGCTTGGGCTACAGTGGCGCTGAAGTCGGCCAAGTATGCGCGCCGCTCGTAGACTGGAGTTGCGTCGGTCCATTGAGTGCGACGCTTAGTCAAGTCCTCGTCTCCGACCTGCAACGTGATCTCGCCGGCCAAGAGATCGAAGGAAATTTCGTCACCGTCTTCGACCAAGGCGATGGGTCCGCCCACGGCGGCCTCAGGGGAACAATGCACACCGATCGCTCCATGCGAGACCCCCGACACTCTAGTGTCCGAAAGGAAAGCCACCGTGCCGTCCAGCTCGGGCACGGCGAGGGCTGCAGTAGCCACCAAGACCTCGGGCATACCACAGGCTACCGGCCCTTGATATCGTAGGACGATTATCATGCCGGGCTTGATCTTTCCCGCCTCGACCGCCTTGGCGACTTCGCGGGCATCATCGAAACAAAAGGCCGTGCCTTGGAAGGTCGTCTTCTCCATGCTCGACACCTTGAACACAACACCGCCAGGAGCGACGTTTCCGAAACATACCTGCATATCGGCATAGGCCTTGAACGGTTTGTCAACGGTGGTCAGCAGATCCTGATCGACAGGCACAGGCGAAACCTCGGCCAAATTCTCGGCTATTGTCTTGCATGTCACTGTGACGCAGTCGCCATTCAACAAGCCGGCATCAAGGAGGAGCTTGAGGAAAACGGGCGTGCCGCCCAAATTATGTAGGTCCACCATGGTACGCTTACCTCGAGGAGCAAAATTGGCCAGTACGGGGGTCGTTCGAAGAATGCCCTGCACGTCGGAGAGATCAAAAGAGACTTCGGCCTCACGAGCCAGAGCAAGCAGATGAAGAATCCCATTGGTCGAACCGCCCGCAGCAGCAATGGCTACGGTTGCGTTGGTAAAAGCATCCTTGGTCAGGATATCGCGAGGACGCAAACCACTGGCAAGCATGCCGTGCACGAGTCGACCTATTCCGAGGCATTCCTCACGCTTTTCAGGAGCCTCCGCGGGAATCGAGCTGCTGAAAGGTGGCATCAGGCCAATTGCCTCCATGGCGATCCCCCAAGTATTGAAGGAGGCCGCTATGCCGCAACCGCCCGGGCCCGGACATGCCTTCCGAAGGATTTGGTTCGCCTCTTCCTTTGAGATCGCTCCCACACTGGCCGAAGCCTGCGAATCGTAGACGTCGAGGATGGTAATGTCCCGCCCATCGTGGCAACCCGGCTTGATGCTCCCCCCGGAAACGATCAGGCCGGGATAGTTCGTCCGCGCCAAGGCCATTGCAAAACCGGGTCCGTTCTTATCGCAATTGTGAAGACCGACCAAGGCATCGTAACCGTGAGCCGTGACCACGCACTCTGCGGAATTGGCGATCAAGTTGCGGGAAGGCAGGCTACCGTTCCCTCCTTCGTGACCTTGCGAAATATTGTCGCTCACGCCGGGAGTCCCGAAAGGAAAGCCGACAAGACCGGCCACTTGGCATCCATCCGCTATCTTTCGAGCAAGCTCGTAAGCATGAAGGTTGCACAAGTTCCCCTCCAGCAGAGGTGTACCGATGCCAACCTGCGGACGATCCAAATCGGTATCGCTAAAGCCAAGCCCGTAATAGAAGGCATTCACCCCCTGCTGCCAACCTCGGGTCAGACGTTTACTGTTCCAATTAAGTAGTTGTGACAAAGCAGTGCCTAAAGTTCAGGTTAATAAAAATTCATTCTCGAATTCCAACGCGCCTAGGCAAACAGTTTATTTCAATTAATCGAGCCCTCATGATTTTTCTGATCTTTAGACAAGGAAACTTCTTCTCTTCACGATATCCTCGGAAAGGGTCTTCTGGATTAGCTCTCAAATCGTTACCCGGATCCTCAGTAATTGTTTTCTTGATCCATATTTGCTTTTAATAAGTTCGTTATCTCCAGCGGGGTTACACGCCGAAATTTAGATTATAACTCAAAAAGAGGTGGATTGAGACCTAAATCGCAAAAGTGGGTCAAAACTCACCTTGACCTAAGTTTCGGCGAGTGTTGGATGGAGGGATGACGGCTCGTTATAAAATTAGCGGAAACTTGTAATAGGCGAATCAATCGCAAGGCTCTACAATAACCAGATGAAAAAATTACTTGCCGCTACGTTCGTCGCCCTGCTGATGACCGGGTGGGGGGAGGAGACGCATTCTTCACCACCCTTGACCGAAGAGAAAGCTAAGTCCGTTGCTGAGCGACTTGGTTTGAAAGATTACAAGATAATCTTGAATGCTATTGATTCGAGAGAAAAGACAGACGACTACACGGGATGGGCGAAGTTTATGAACGACAATGGGCAGATCAAAGGTTTGGTACAATTAAAGGACGGCAAGCCGGACGGTCCTTTAACTCAGTGGTACGAGAACGGGCGGAAGAAGTCGGTAGTAAATTGGAAGGACGGCAAGCAGGACGGGCTTTCGACGGGGTGGTACGAGGACGGGCAGAAGCAGGGGGAATTCACCTTCAAGGGCGGCAAGCAGGATGGTCTTTCGAAGAGATGGTATCCTTCCGGGCAGAAGGAGAATGAAAAAAACTGGAAGGACGGAAAGCAGGACGGCCTTTGGACTGAATGGTACCTATTAGAAAATACGCGCGACATTCTGGAGAATCTTTTATCCCGAAGCCAAACAAGGGAAGCCGAGATTCTTTGGGAGATGACCAAATATAAAAGAGCTGAAGAGCGACCATTTGTTGAGGACACTAGATTGGATAATGCTTCTCGCAAAAGGCGATATATACAAGAAATCACAAATGCGAAGGTAGAAAAAGTCCGAATAAATTCTCTCCTTCGTCAAATTATTCAAATGCAAGCCAGCATTAACTCTCGAGCCGAAAATGCGGGAGATTCCAAAGATGTGGATGCAAATATTGATGCCGTCAAGAATTTCTTTGAAATTGATGCCATCAAGAATTTTGGACGTATTCCTGTGCTTAGGAAAAAGCTTTTTGAATTGGAACAAGTTGAAGGAAAGCTTTCTCGACGGACGCCATTGACGAAAAAACAGGACATCCGAGAAGTCACAGCAAGCATAGAAGATGTACATAAGATTTTGCAACTTGAGGTCAAAGCTTCGATTGAGGACTTGAAAAACAAATACCATCAACTAGAGGCTCACGAAGAAGAATTTGCGAGCGCATTGGATAAAGTTCAGAGCGAGTCCGTTGCACTTAGTGAAATGGAAACCAAACTGTCGGGACTGAATCGAACACTTGAAATTCAAAGAGAAACGACCGACAAAATTCAAAGACGCATTCAGAATCTTATGATTCAAATAGCTCTATCTAAAGAGCAGAAGAAGGCGGAAGGATTCTTCAAGGACGGCAAGAAGGATGGGTTTTGGATATTTTGGGACGAGAACGGGCAGAAGGAAGCGCAAAGAAACTACGAGAACGGTCGCCCTGTACCAGTTTCTCCTTACGAGAACGGGC
>CALBIN010000041.1 GCA_937893275.1 uncultured Opitutia bacterium
GCCTATGCTCGAAATGCTAATACAGGAGAAGAATTCGATGAGATCTTGGCAGAGGTTCCTGTTGATTCTCGAGGTAAATTCGACTTCCCTGGTGTTCCCGGAGAATATTTAGTGGGTCTTTGGATGCCTCCGGGTTCAGGCTATGTGAACCCTGCCGAAAAGTACCTTCAACTTGACCTGAATGGTACACTTCGCGATAGCAACGGGACGACTCTCACCGAGATCGCCTTCAATCTGGAGGCAAATGATGCAGTCGTTTCAGGAACCTTGAAATTGAACGGCGCCGGAGTGACCGGTTTAAGTGGAGAGGTTCACGCAGCAAAGGGCGACGGAGGAGGTTGGCAAACGACACCAATTGAGGACAACGGCACGTTCTCCATGACCTTATCCCCAGGTCGTTGGACGCTTGGGTACTTCATCGAATCCGATGAACAGGATAGAAACTTGCCTCAGCATCCACCGGAACCAATCGAAGTAATCGCATTGAAGGGTGAAACCGTTTCGAAGGATTTTTCACTCCGCAGTGCATCCGCCAGCATATCCGGATCCATTCGAGACGAAAACAATGCTTCCATTACCTCGGGCACGGTTTTCGTATGGGCTCATCGCGAAGGAACGGGAACCCTAGATGAGTTCTGGAAGGAAGTGGAAACCGATGAAAACGGCACTTTCTCCATACCGGTACTTCCCGGCGGAGAATATGAGGTAGGTGCTTTTCTGCCCGATGATCTGAGAGAGGATGACTACCTTGAGCCAAAGGTAAAAACTGTCAATCTGTCGGCAAGCGTATCCGGATTGTCCTTATCGCTGGGCAAGATTGTCGACGACAATTTCATCGAGGGCACGATCAAGAACGGCAACAATAGTGCACTAGACGGTGCCTACGTATATGCTTGGTCCGATGATGGACGGGTAATCGAAGGTGAAACCGATGCCAACGGTTCATACAAGCTGAAGGTACCGAAGGGTACTGTTTGGCACGTTGGAGCCGACTACGGCGAAACGGACGACAATGGATCTGAGACAATCTTTCTCGCAAAAGTTGAGTTGGATGCAGACTTGAGAGATGCGGACAGTCAATCCAACTTGAATCTCACCCTTACGAAACCTGACACCAAGGTTCCGGAAGGGACTAACGGTACCTTTGATCCTGCCAAGGATTTCGTGACCAAGCTTCCCGACGGAACAGAAGTAACAATCCCCGGAGGTGCCGCGAACGTTCCATCAACTGAAACTTCCGTTCGGGCAGTAGTGACTCCAACAATTAAAGGGTTAACCAAGACTGCGAAAGACCAACCGACGAGTTACGCGTATTCGATTGAGTTGTTCGACTCTTCAGGAAAGAAAGTGGAGGGCAACTTCAAGAAAGACGTGATCCTGAAGATACCGGTAGATAAGAACGCCACCCTCGCCAAGGGACTCGACCCCGACAACATGGAGGCGAAATTCTACTCCACCACGAAAAATAGTTGGGACTCTCTGAAGTCCAGTACCTACGATTCGAACGCCAGTGTAATCTATGCCACAACGGATCACTTCACAAACATAGCAACAGTTTCCAATACTTCGGTTTCCTCATTGGCTACCGGATTGGCTAAGATTGATTCTTCCGGAGCGAGTGGTGATTGGTACAATCTCCCATGGTTCGGTAACTTCTACGATGCCTCTCAAGGCTGGGTGTATCATGAAACTCACGGTTGGCTTTATTCGGCAGACGCAGGTTCAGGGAACTTTTGGTTCTACGATGCTGGCCTGGGTTGGTTCTGGACAGGGTCCAAGCACTACGATGAATCTTCAGCCTCTCAAGCCGAGTATTTATATTCATCAACCCACGCGGGCTGGCTCTACTTCACGACCAGTAACGGCAAGAGAAAGTTTTACCGTTATTCCGACACCAAATGGATTAACGCAGACGGCACCGACTTCACGGAATAAAAACCTAAGGTATTTCAACTTGAATATGGAAACCCTCGCATCATTGCTGCGAGGGTTTCTTCTTTTCGGAAATTGAACCGGAACAGGCTTTAAAGCTTATACCAGTACCGAAGGACGGCTCGAAGAAATCCAGAGGGTGTAAGACGGAAAAGTAGGGGAGCCACCCTTGCTTGGAAAAAGCCACCGGAATAAATTATACCACCTTGCCTACGGCATAAAACTCGACGCAAAGCACGAGCGGCAACGATGGGGTCGGGAGATTCATCCAGCTGTTTCACGATTTGAGACCACGCTGCACCTTGCCGGTAATCATTTTCCAGAACGGATTCCTTTTTTACCGCTTCGTTAAAATTTGTCCGAAAATCTCCCAAACGAAAGTCCGTTACAAAAGGGATGTCTTTGTACTCCAAGGACAAGCTGGCAGAAAAAGCAGAAAGACCAGCTTTCGCTGCATTATAAAGGGGCATGTAGGGCAGAGAAAACATTCCTGCGATCGAACTTATGTTGACTATCCCACCGCTACCCCGATCCGCCATTTTCGGCGCAAACGCTCGACATAGCCGTATGGGCGCAGCTAACAATACATCAATTTGTCGGACGATCTCCTCCTCTGGAAACTGACTCCAGCCGGAAAATGTTCCATAACCGGCATTGTTCACCAAGATATCGGGTACACCCGATTCCAAAAGGTATCCCTCGACAAAGTCACTAACGGAAGCCATGTTTGCCAAATCAAGAGACACTCCGGTCAACCCTTCCATCTTTGGTAAAAGATCAGGGTTACGAGAAACAGAGACGACTTTGACGCCTTCTCCCGCCAACATTTCTGAAAATGCCAACCCCAACCCGGAAGTGCCTCCAGTGATCAAAGCCGTCCTGTAAATGTCTCCGAGTTTTTTCATATGCGGAAAATTCGCCTTTTCTCTATGTAACCGTTCGTTAACAATGGTTGAACCTTCTTGATATGGCGAGGCACAAGATAAATCTTCTCACACATGAATTTCCACCGAGACGTGGCGGTGCGGGAGTCTACTGCGAGGAAATGGCATACGCTGCAGCATCGTTAGGATATGAAGTAAAGGTTTGGGCACCGGGAAAACCCGATCCTGAAAGCAACACTTCCCTACCCTACTCCCTTAGTTCGCTACCCCTTCGAGGTTCTCAGGATTGGCGTTGTTCTGTGGGTCTCATCAGAGAAGTTCGGAGAAAAGTCGCCGAGTTAGCAGACAGCATCGTACATCTCGCGGAACCCGGATCCCTCCGGGCTTTCGTGCGGTTAAACTCGTTCACAGGATTATTGCCAAAAAGACTGATCATTACTCTGCATGGTTCCGAGATTCCCCTATTCAGCAGATTCCCTCTAGAGAAATTCTTCTTTCGCAAGCTTCTGAGGAAAGCGGACGAGATTCATCTTCTTTCACATTTCAACAAAAAGGCCCTTCTCTCGCGTTTTCCCGAATTGGCTTCAAAGGTCGTGCTTGCTCCCGGGGCTGCGCGACGACTCTTCTTACCCGAGAACAAGGAAAGCAAAACTGAAAAAACCGAAGACAAACTTCGAATACTCACCGTCGGACGGCTCCATCCTCGTAAAGGACAGGACCGCATTCTTGAGGCCATTAGACAAATGCCGAAGGAGTTAAAGGCAGGTCTGGAATATTACGTCATTGGTCCCGAGGTGCGCCCCCATTACGCTCGAGGACTGCGCGAACAGGCCGATTCATCGGGTGTTCCCGTGCACTTTCTTGGCGACCTTCCGGATCACGACGTCCGCATCGCATACGAAAGCTCAGATCTATTCGCTCTCACGAGTGTCCCTCATCCTCGTAGTGTTGAAGGGTTCGGATTCGTCTATCTCGAGGCCGCCGCTCACGGTCTACCTGCCCTTGCCCACCGTACGGGAGGCGTAGAGGATGCGGTAGTCCATAACGAAACGTGCTTGCTGGCCGACCCTAATGACCCGGACGATCTAGCGCGTGCCCTCGAACGCCTGCTTCGTGACGATGAACTTAGGCTACGCCTTGGGCAAAAAGCCCGCGAACGAGCTGCAGGCTTCACCTGGAAACAAACAGCCCAGACGCTATACGGAGAAGCTTGAGAAAAAAGAATTGTTACCTAAAGTGAGAATCATGGGCATAAAGAAATTAGCGTGTTTTCTCTTCTCATGGAAAGGGAAAGTTGACCGCCGCAGTTATGCATTCGTAGGCGTTTCGTTATTCTTTGTGAAATGGAATCTGGATCGACTAATAGCCGATACCTTTATTAACAATGACAACCTCTTTCTTCTGCCGTTGGCTTACCTAATTCCAACCAAGGGATGGAACGAGTTTTTCCACGACGACAAAAGTCCGATCCTTGCCATGTCAGGACTAGCGCTTCCCTTTATTTACATTGGGATTATCCTAACCATAAAGAGGTTGCGGGCAATGGATTGGCCTCTGTGGTTAGCCGTCCTATTTTTCGCTCCTTTCGTAAATCGACTGTTCTTCTTATTGCTTACGTTACTCCGTGAAA
>CALBIN010000042.1 GCA_937893275.1 uncultured Opitutia bacterium
CTACAAGGTGAACGGCATGGCCCGGCGCCTGCCCGAGGGCAAGGCCTTGGCGGATGCGGCGAACTATCCCGCGATTCGGCACCGCAAGGTGAATGAGCGCAATGCGGCCGTTCCGCAGAGTGATCTCAATGGAGGCAGTTGGGTGGTGTGCACCCCAAAGACCGTGCACGGGTTTTCGGGCGTGGCCTATGTGTTCGCCCGGCGTTTGCACTTGGAGCTCAATATTCCTATCGGGATGATCGACTGCGCCTGGGGCGGGACGCCGATCGAGCCTTATGTTCCAGCCTCCGATTTCAAGGGCCATCCCACTTTGGTCAAGTTGGCCGCCTTGGCCAAGGCAGGTGACTTCGATGCGATCAAGCAAATGCCCGGCGGCACCTTTGTTCGCAGTCCGGGTTGGCTAGTGGGGGCAATCTACAACGGACGCATTGCCCCGGTGGCTCCTTACGGTATATGTGGGGCCATTTGGTATCAGGCGGAGTCGAATTGCGGCCGCGGCGAGGACCCGCGCGATTATCGGCACAAGCAACGGGCTCTGGTCCAAGGATGGCGTAAGGCATGGAACAACGAAAACCTACCGTTCTTCTACGTTCAGTTGCCCCAATGGAAGAGCTACGCCTGGACCTATGCCCGCGAGGAGCAGTTGCAGGCCATGGCAGTGGACGGTACGGGGATGGCGGTCACCATCGACCTTGATAATGCGAACGACATTCATCCGCCCAACAAGATTGACGTCGGTGAACGATTGGCCCGCTGGCCGTTGGCCAAAATTCATGGTAAGAAGATACCGTTCAGCGGCCCGTTGTTTCGCGACGCCAAGATGCGTGATGCGGAGGTCGTGGTGCGTTTCGATTATGCCAAGGATGGCCTCATGGTCGGGCATCTCGAGGGTGTGGGAAAAATTATCGAGGCCAAAGACGGTGCGTTGAACGGGTTCGAGCTGGTGGGGGAGGATGGTGTGTGGCATCCGGCCAAGGCCAAAGTTGTGGAACAAACCGTGTTGGTGAAGAGTTTGTCGGTGAAACAACCCGTGGCGGTGCGCTACGCCTGCCATCCGGAAGCTTCCAAGGAGAATCCATGGAATCTTTACAACAAGGCGGGTCTGCCGGCTTCGCCGTTCTGCTCGGACTGGAGCAAAATGCCCTACGACCCAGCCAAGAACCCGTAAGCCCTAATCCTTTGAAACCTATATGAAAGTCATCTTTACACTTTTCGCATTTCTCGCCATCACCATTCTTTCGTTTGGTGCCGATCCGCGACCGGGTAGTCCGCTCTTTCGTTTCGGGGCAGTGGCTGATTGCCAGTACTGCGATAAGACAAGCTCGAAAAGAAAGTACAACCTATCTCCAAAAAAGTTAACCGCCTGCGTGGAGCACTACAACCAGATGGAACTCTCCTTCGTGGTGCACCTGGGCGAT
Organism: uncultured Opitutia bacterium; assembly: GCA_937893275.1. Lineage (GTDB taxonomy): Bacteria > Verrucomicrobiota > Verrucomicrobiia > Opitutales > Seribacteraceae. The sequence goes on from CALBIN010000042.1 coordinate 1,419, forward strand.
TTCATCGACCGGGACTTTGAGAGTTTCGATAAAGTCGTTCCGATCTACAACCAACTGAAGGCACCGCACTATCACGTTCTGGGTAACCACGACTTCGAAGTGGCGGACGACAAGAAGGCGTTGGTTCCGGCTAAGCTCGGGCTCAAGCAGCGGTACTACGACTTCACTCGCAAGGGCTGGCGGTTCATCGCAATCGACGGAAACGACGTCAGCTTGTACGCGTGGCCCAAGGGAGACCCGCGGACCAAGGCAGCCGCCGAATATTACAAGTCCCTGAAGCCACGCCCACCCAGTTGGAACGGGGCTGTGGGTGACGAGCAACTGAAGTGGATCGAGGCCAAGTTGCAGGCTGCCACCAAAGCCAAGGAACGGGTCATGCTCTTTTGTCATTTCCCTGTTTACCCGAAGAACGGCCATAACTTGTGGAACGCCGCTGCCCTGACGGATCTGCTGGCCCGTTACCCGTGCGTTGCGGCCTACGTCAACGGACACAACCATGCCGGCAACTACGGTCAGAGCGACGGCATCCACTACCTCACCTTGAAAGGCATGGTGGACACTGAGCAAAGCTCGTACTCAGTCATCGAGGTCTACGCAGACCGCCTCGTGGTGAAAGGGTTTGGTCGGGAAACGGAGCGCGAGTTACCACTGCCGCAGCGTCCCTAGCGAAGCTTTATTTGCGTGGGGTGATTTCCAAGGTGGCGGGGGCACCGATGACCACCTTCGGTAAAGTAAGCAACCCGTTTTTGTTTGCCACCTGGGTTCCTGCCTGAAGTTGCTTTCCTTGGCGGTTCATCTTCCACGCGTAGGACGTGCCTGCCTTGGTCTTGAAGTTTTGAAGTCGGCGGAGGGTGACGGCGGCGATCGCTTGCTTGGGGATTGCAGCCGGCTTGCCCAGTTCGTCCTGACGCACCAGGCGCAATTCCATGGAGAAGCGATCCTTTATATCCTCCATGTTCTTCCAGCGAAAGTAGCCGTTTATCTGTCCGTTCTGGTCTTTTCCCTTCCCTTTGAAACCCGGATAAATCTGGTCGGAGTCGGTGTTGCCAAAGACGGGATAGGCCTCGTTCTTGACGATCTCTCGCCAAGGGAAATCGTAGACTGCGCTGTTAACCATGGAAGGTCTGGAGGCATGCCCGAAAGGCCCCCATCCGAAGATCATGGGCAGCTTGTTCTCCTCGCAGTATGCCAAGAGGTCTTCCTGCCGTTTGGACCAGCCATCGGTTTGAGACGAGGTGTTGATGGTCGGGGGCGGGTCGGGGTAACGCGAGTTTTGCAGCCGAAAGAGAAAATGTTCTGCACCGGCGGGAACGTTTACCAGGATGGCGGCGAAGAGGTCGCCCCGAACGTAGCCTATGCCGAGGCTGCCGGAGCCACCCATGGAGCGTCCACTGAGGTAGATCCTGTTGCGATCGAGCTTTTGGTTTTTCACGGCCCATTCAATGGTCTGTAACACACGCTCTTCCGCCGATTGAAGCTGCTTCTTGTGCAGTTCCTTGTCCTTCTCGATGGTTTTCCATCCCCACCACCAATCCGTTTTCAGAGATCGGCAGTCGAGATAGAGGGCGCAATGCTCCTTGGACACGTACTGGTGTCGGTGCTTGGCTGCAAACGCTTCATTGATGGCTTGTTTGGCGGAGCCGCCGGCATGGTGCAGGACAACATGCAAAGGCGGGTTGGCGATGGTTCCGTCGGCGGGCACCAAATAAAAGGGCACGGTTTTCCCGTCCTGCTCAGCATGTTCGTAGAGAAACGCTTTCCTTCCGCCAATTTCAAACTCCTCTCGGAGGGCAAGGTCCTCCATGAGGTTTCTCTGGGGCGGCGCCTTGTCCGCTGCCCACGTCAAGGTGGAAAGCGAGGCCAGCAACCAGGGGATCCATGAATAGCTGAGTTGGAATGAATGTTTCATCAATATGCCTCCAAAATAAGTGAGTTAGGCTTGTTTGGCATTACCCTGATCAAGCTCTCAAGAGTCGTCAATCTCAAGCCCGAAAGCATGGAGGTTCCTCTGGTCTCCCAAATAACGCTTCTCTGAATCAGGATGGTGGGGTAGGATTCTCTCAGCAATGAAAGTACTGTTCCCAATTGTTATAGGTTTGTTGGTCGTCGGGTGTGAGAATAAGCAATCCACTAAGACTAACCTAGGCGATAATGCTTCCACAACACCTCTCAAGAAGAAGTTGGAAAAAGAAACTCCATCCAAGCCTACTGATTACAAG
>CALBIN010000043.1 GCA_937893275.1 uncultured Opitutia bacterium
CGGCTGATGGGAAAAAAGGTAAGCTTTCCGACTTCAAAAACAAGAAAGCTTTGGTCGTTGCCTTCACCGGAGCTTCCTGTCCGCTAAGCAAGCGTTTCGCACCGTCTCTTGCGAAACTGGAAAGTGAATACCGCAAGCATGACGTTGCTTTTATCTTCGTAGATCCGATTGCCGTTCAGGGAGCCAAAGAAGATCTTCTCGAAATGGGACGGGAACACGGATTCAAGGGGCCCATGCTTTTGGACGAGGAGGAATCTCTGACCCGCCTTTTGGGAGCTCGGACGACAACGGATACCTTTGTTTTGGATTCCGCCCGTACCATCATCTACCGTGGACCGGTCGACGACCAATACGGAATCGGCTATCAATTGAAAAAACCCAGAACGCAACACCTGAAGAATGCATTGGAGGCTCACCTTCGGGGAGAGCTCATCGAATCATCCGCCTTATGGGCTCCGGGATGCGAATTGGACGTTTCGAAGGCAGAAGAGCCAGCCCCCCCGTGGACTTATCACAACCGAATCTCCCGCATACTGGAAGCCAACTGTGTGGAATGCCACCGCGAAGGAGGTGTCGGGCCCTTTGGTCTTCAGCATTATGATGAGGCAGAAGAAAATGCCGGGATGATTCGAAAGGTAGTTTCCGAAGGCATCATGCCGCCCTGGTTTGCCTCCGATCCCCCTCGCGGTCACCCCTCCCCTTGGGCCAATGACCGTACCCTTTGCGCATCCGACAAGGCCGACCTACTTGCTTGGATAAAAAACGGCAAACCGGAAGGAAACCCGGCTGACGCCCCCCTCCCCCAAGTCCGCAAGATCGAGTGGACCATTGGAGAGCCCGACGTCGTTTTCTCCCTTCCTCGGGAAATTCAGGTTAAAGCGACTGGCGTGATGCCCTACGTCAATCTACGAGTGAAGACAGATTTCCCCGAGGACCGATGGATACAGGCTACGGAGGTGAGACCTACCGCTCCAGGCGTGGTCCATCACGTCCTCGTTTTCGCCGGTGCGGACGGAGTGAAGAGGGAACGAGCCGGTGCTTTGGCCGCTTACGTTCCAGGTAACACCTTCGTTCAATTTCCCGAGGGCGTGGCCAAGAAACTCCCCGCCGGGGCAACTCTCTTCTTTCAAATGCATTATACCCCTACCGGGAAAGCAACCACCGACCAGACGAGGATCGGACTGCGTTTTGCAAAGAAAGCTCCCGAGAAGGAGGTGAGGACCATTCCCGTCGCCAACCATCGGATCGACATTCCGCCCAACAAGGCCAATCATTCCGAAATCGCTTCCCGCTCCATTCCCGAAGGGACCATAGTACGGGCGTTCATGCCGCACATGCACTTGCGCGGGAAAGCAATCAAGTACGAACTGATCGGTAACAATGGTCAAAGGGAAACCTTGCTCGACGTTCCCCACTACGATTTCAACTGGCAACTGCGCTACGAGCTCAAGGAACCCCGCCTCATCGAAACGGGAAGCCGAATTCAAGTGACGGGTGTATTTGACAACAGCAGGAACAACCTTGCCAACCCCGACCCGGGCGCTCGGGTGCGCTGGGGTGACCAGTCGGAAGATGAGATGCTGATCGGCTACCTGGAATGCGAATTCGAACCTGGTACTCCTGAAAGTGGATACAAAGAAAACAAGGTCGACCTCTTTACCCGTTTGGACAAAAACAAAGACGGTCTCCTGACTAGAGACGAATTTACAAAGCCCGAC
>CALBIN010000044.1 GCA_937893275.1 uncultured Opitutia bacterium
GGCGCAAATCTCTCTATTACCATTATTACGAGTTCCCGGGCGCCCACAGCGTACGCCGCCACTACGGCGTTCGTACCGACAAGAACAAGCTCATCTACTTCTACAACTTGGACGCATGGGAAATGTACGACCTAGAAAAAGATCCCAACGAATTAAAAAACGTCTACGGACAACCGAAATACGCTGCCCTGACCAAGGAACTCAAAACGGAACTGGATCGCCTTCGCGAACTCTACAAAGTGCCTGAGGACACCCGACCGGTTAGTAGGTCTAGACGACCAAAGCCCAAGAAAAAGTAGTAGACTCTTGGTTTTCAGGCCAACGCATCAATGGCGTTGGCTAGAGAAAAGTCCTTTTCGGTGACCTTGCCTCTGGCGTCATGGGTGTTGAGAGAGATCTCGACCCGATTATAGCAATTGAAGATCTCGGGGTGATGGTCTTGTTGTTCGGCTTCGTAGGAAAGACGAAGAATGAAGGCCATGGCATCCCGAAAGTTGCTAAAAGCAAAGGATTTCTTGAGATGGTCCTCTTTGTGACGCCAACCTCGGAGGTTGACCAATCGGGACTCTATTTCGCTTTCTTGAAGTGGTTCGCTCATAACGAATAATTTGGGAAAGGCTTTCCTCGTTGTCAATAAGGTGATTAGGCGTTGTGATACTTTTCAATTGCCATGACTCTCATCGAAGAAGATTCACAAGGTGAAGTCCCTCAACACGTAGCCATCATCATGGATGGCAACGGTCGGTGGGCTCGCAACCAAGGCAAGCCTCGTTTATTCGGTCATCACAAAGGAGTCGAAAATGTCAGGCGAGTCGTGGATGCTGCCAAAGAAGCAGGGGTTCCCTATTTGACTTTGTACGCCTTTAGCGTGGAAAACCAGAATCGCCCACCCGACGAAGTAACCGGCTTGATGCGACTGTTACGGGAATTTCTCAAAAAAGAAATTCGCAACATGGTAAAGGACGGAGTGAGACTACGAACCATTGGAGACGTTTCAGGTCTCCCCGAATATGCTCAAAACATAGTCGAGGAAGCAATCGACAAGACGAAGCACAACGATGCATGGAACCTCACTCTTGCCCTCAACTACGGCAGCAGACAGGAAACCTTGAATGCCGTACGAGCTTGTGCCGAAAAAATAGCTTCCGGTAAAGCCTCTCCGGAGGAATTGGATTGGGGCACCTTCTCCTCGCATCTTTACACGGCAGACCTCCCTGATCCCGACTTGATCATACGCACTTCCGGCGAACATCGATTAAGCAACTTCCTTCTTCTTCAAGCGGCCTATGCGGAAATTTACGTAACTCCCGACCCTTGGCCCGAGTTCACTGCCGCCAAGTTTCATCTAGCTTTGCAAGACTACGCCGGTCGAGAACGGCGATACGGCAAGACGGGAGACCAGATCCGCTTAAAATCAACCATATCCGAAACACCTGTAAGCGTATGATTCTCAGAGTATTCTCAACCGTCATCCTGTGGAGCATCGTAATCGGTGGAGTGGTAGGTTTCGGCGAAGTTGGAACCATGTGGATTCTGACCGTGGCGGCAGTGTGCACTCAATTCGAAATCTACGCCCTACTGGGTCGCCTTGGATTCGCCGCAAATAGAATCTCAGGATTGGCCACGGGAGCCTTTTTGGTTCCGATGGGGTACTATATAGAAGGCGCGGGGATGGACGCTTTGGCGGTAGGGGCTCTCATGATGTCGGGTGCCGCCGTGCTTTTCCCTCAAGCCCAGCGTGGCATGTACGTAAAGCGCCTGCTTCCGACTTTCTTCGGTCTGGTTTACGTGCCCTTTCTATTGCACTACTTCGTTCGAATTTTGCAGACATCCGGGGAGATTCCGGCGGGAACAACCATGAGTTTCGGCTTGTTCTTCTGCTTGTGGTTGCTTGCCGTGGCGAAGTTCAGTGACATTGGGGCTCTGCTGGTGGGGAAGATGATAGGTCGCACAAAAATGGCTCCTTCAATCAGTCCGGGAAAAACCATCGAAGGACTTGTTGGAGGCATAGCAGCCTCCGCAGGCATAGGAGCTCTCCTACCCTGGATCTTGCAAAACTACAGGCCCGAGTTGGTTTCTTTCGAGGGAGTAAACTTCGATCCGGGATCGGCTGCGATCCTTGCCTTGCCAGTAGCCGTTGCCGCCGTAATCGGCGACTTGATCGCCTCTGTGCTCAAGCGACTGGCGAACATCAAGGATTCAGGTGGAGCGATACCCGGAATAGGCGGAATGCTCGACCTTACCGACAGTCTCATCTTGGCCGCGCCCACGGGATACTTCCTACTTTTGGCCTTATTGCGGTGAGCGAAGCCAAGAAGGTTGTTCTGCTGGGAGCCACTGGTTCCATCGGAGAAAGTGCCTTGCGAGTGCTTCGGGCTCATCCCCACAGGTTGCAATTGGTCGGAATTTCGGCCCACTCGGATGCTCAAGGACTTTTTGCCATCGCCGAGGAATTCGGAGTCAAAGATCTCTGTCTTTCCGAAAAAGTTTCCGAAGTGCCACCAGCTCCGGGCAATGCCACACTGCGAAGAGGCCCTCGTGGCCTAGAAGAGTTGGCCGCTTTGCATGAAGCGGACATCACCTTGGTCGCTGTGGTAGGCTCGGCGGGTTTGCTCCCGACTCTGGCTGCCATTCAAGGTGGAAATGACGTAATTCTCGCAAACAAGGAAGCTCTTGTGGTCGGCGGAAAATTCGTCATGGAAGCGGCTCGAGAAGCAGGTGTCCGCATTTTACCTGCAGACAGCGAACACAACGCCGTGTTTCAATGCCTGCAAGGAGTGCCAGAACACGATGTTGATCGAATCATACTGACTGCATCGGGTGGTCCATTTCGCGAATTCTCACTCGAACAGATGGCTTCGGTCACTTCCGAAGAAGCCCTTGCCCACCCGAATTGGTCGATGGGACCGAAAATCACGGTAGATTCGGCAACCATGGCAAACAAGGGCTTGGAACTGATAGAGGCTCACTGGCTCTTCGGTTTACCGGCGGAACGACTCGACGTGGTCATCCATCCCCCTAGCCTCGTACATTCTCTCGTTCGCTTGGTGGATGGATGCGTATTGGCCCAGCTTACCCCGCCGTCAATGACCTTCGCTCTCCAACATGCCCTGCTCTACCCCGATCGGGCATCAGGCGTGGACAAGTCACTCGACTTTTCCGAACCACTCGACCTTTCGTTCGCTCCTCCCGACCTGCAAAGATTCCCATGTCTTCGCCTTGCTCGCGAGGCGATGCAAACCGAAGGCATCGCCCCAACCGTATTCAACGCCGCCAACGAAATCGCAGTCGATGCTTTTTTACGGAATCGGATTGGCTTTCTCGACATTCCGGCAATAATAGAAGCCACTTTAAACGACACTCAACATAGAGACCCAAAAAACATAGAAGAAATTCTCTCCGCAGATTCGGAAGCCCGCAGACTGGCGATGGAAAAGCTTAGAGACTAACTTCACGCACCACATCCTAAATTCGTGTCTTTACTATACGACATCAGCTTTATCTTCGTTGCCTTGCTCACCTTGGGGATAACCATCTTCATTCATGAACTCGGCCACTTTCTCGCAGCTAAGCGCAGGGGATTGGTGATCAAGCGTTTCTCCATCGGTTTTGGACCAAAAATCTTCGGATGGGAGCGTGATGGCGTAGAATACCGTCTATCCTTAATACCCTTCGGCGGATACGTAGCCCTCCCCCAGTTGGCGGATATGGGCCGACTGGAAGGAGCCGAGGAACAGATCTCGGAAAAAGAAAAGGATGGGGATGAGAACGATGAAGAGGAAGATGACGACGAAGAGGAGGACGAGAACGATGACGAACACAAAATAGAACAATTCCCGAAGATCAGCTATGCCGACAAAATGATCGTTTCGGTCATGGGAGCCGTCTTCAACGTACTGTTCGCCTTCGTGCTCTCCTGCATACTCTGGTTTTTTGGTTATGACGTACCTTCTGCCCACCTCACCACCGAAATTGGTTATGTGGCAGAGGAAGTTGAACGCTGGAATCCATTGATTGACGAGGGTGAAACGGTTCGAGGCCCAGCAATGGTAGCGGGTTTGGTTCCCGGAGACAAAATCCTCGAAGTCGATAATGCTCAAGTTGAAGACTTCATGGACATCCAGAGCCGTATTGTCACAGGAAAGAAGACGCAGGAAGATGGTGAGCGTCTGGTCACCTTGCTCATTGATCGGAACGGCACCTCAAAAAGCTTAGACATCCGACCGGAAGTGGTAAGCAGCGAAGAATTTCGCATTATCGGCATAGGACCTCGGGAAACTTTTTTCGTGGAAGAGCTTTCACCCGGGTTGCCCGGAGAAGCTGCCGGTCTTGAAAAAGGCGATATGCCAATCGCAATAGATGGACAAGAAATCTTGTCCTTCAGATACTTAATTAACTACCTCGACAAACTCGAAGAGAACGCCAGCGTTGCCTTCACCGTAAGTAAAGGTGGTGAGGACGGACCTAAGGAGACCTACACTCTCACCCCGGCAGTAAAAGAGATCGAGCAGGGCGGCGAACTGGTCAAACGTACACTCATCGGTTTCCGACCCAAGCAAAAGATCGTGACCACCTATCCGAATCCCATGCATCTCATTTACGGTCGAGTGAAGGAAATGTACCTCACCCTTTCGGGCCTAATCAGTCCAAAGTCCGACGTTAAACTTCGCAACATGAGTGGTCCCGTAGGTATCGTCAACCACCTGAGCATCTTCGCAAAGATCGGTTTCAAGAAGCTCTTGTGGTTCGTTGTCTTCATCAACGTAAACCTCGCCATTCTGAACCTACTACCCATTCCCGTATTGGATGGAGGTCACATGCTCTTCGCCACCATAGAGAAACTGCGGGGGCAACCTCTGCCATTGGCTTTTCTGGAACGGTCGCAAATCTTATTCGTAGCACTGCTATTCTCGTTCATGCTGTACGTCACCTTCTTCGACCTGCAGCGGTTATTCCCCTTCTGAACGATTCGGGACGATGCCGTCCTCCTCATACTGCTTGTCTCGAGTTCGTACCCTTCGAAGAACGACTCGTGAAGTAAAGGTAGGTTCGATCGGCGTGGGGGGTGACAACCCGATTCGCATACAGTCGATGACCACGACCGAAACTCTCGATGTGGAAGCCACTTCACGCCAAACCATAGAACTTGCAGAAGCAGGTTGCGAGATCGTCCGAATTACCGCTCAGAACGTACGGGCCGCAGAGGCTCTCGCAGCAATCGCTAAAAAGGTACGTGGCGACGGGTTTAACGTTCCCCTCGTCGCCGACATTCATTTCCTTCCTCAAGCTGCGATGGAGGCAGCCAAGCATGTGGAAAAGGTTCGAGTAAATCCAGGCAACTACGCCGACCGTAAAAAATTCGCCGTACGCGAATACTCCGACCTCGAATACGAAGAAGAACTCGAGCGCCTGCACGCTGCCTTTTCGCCACTCGTGCTACGATGCAAGGAACTGGGGCGAGCTATGCGCATCGGCACAAATCACGGTTCCCTTTCGGATCGTATTCTAAATCGATTCGGAGACACTCCGCGAGGCATGGCCGAATCCGCTCTAGAGTTCATTAGGATCGCAGAGTCGCACGATTACCGGGAAATCATCCTGTCGATGAAGGCAAGCAATCCGAAAGTGATGATCGAGGCTTATAGGCTTGTCGTGGCTCTCATGAACGATGAAAGCATGGAGTATCCCCTCCACCTTGGCGTAACCGAAGCCGGGGATGGAGAGGACGCCCGAATCAAGAGTGCCGCTGGAATCGGATCCTTGTTGCTAGATGGTCTCGGCGACACCATCCGAGTATCGCTTACCGAAGACCCGGCACATGAGATACCGGTCGCCCAAGATCTCGCGGCAAGAACCGAGACGCTTTGGCAACGAGCAAAAAACAAAACCGACGCACAACCCGACGAAGGAATAGACCCCTTTGAGTTCAGACGTAGAGAATGTACCGACTTGACCTTTGGCCCAAGCTGCAAAGTGGGCCCGAAAGAACCGCCTCGCGTGATTGTTCCGGCAGGTCGCCCCCTTGAGGAGTTTCGAGATATCGTTTCCGACCTGTCAAAAGCCCAAGCCGCAAACAAGGATGCACCGATCGAAGGCTTGCTCTTGAGTCTCAAGTACGAGAAAGATTTATCCCACTTGGAGACTTTAAGGGAAACCCTTGTTGGCTCCCTACCCTTTCTCGTAGTCGAATACCGACCTGACGAACAGTTTGACCTGCCGCCCAGAGCTTCCGACCGAGGTTCACCGAACATCCTTGTCCTTCGCTCCTTCGCTCCCAGTCAAGCCGAGGATCTTCATATGTTTCTTACTGAAACAGAAAACGCAGGCCATACATCCGCCCTTGCATTGGAACCGACCGAGCTCAACAGCTCACTGGGCGAAGTCCTTACAGCCCATCAAGGCTCCGC
>CALBIN010000045.1 GCA_937893275.1 uncultured Opitutia bacterium
CCCGATGCGGAGTAGGTATGACTCAACCCGATGTAGGAGGGATCGGACACCGAACCGTTCTGGCTGGAACCGTCACCAAAGTTCCATGTGTACTGGTATGGAGCCGTACCGCCCGTCACTCTCCCCCAAACATTAATGCCTTCACCCAAGATGTTATTAGCATATGCCGTATTCTGGGTATAGCTCGGCATAGTCCGCACGACGAGGGGATCACCCTGTGCCACACCCACCCCGCCCCACGCAAAGGCGAGGCCGATGAGGAATGTTTTCGACAAGAGTTTCATGTATAAGGAAAAAGATTAGAACGTATGATTGCCGCTTAGGGCAATACCAATGTCCCAATTGTCGAAGCTGGCGGCAGCTCCCAGTTGGGTCTCGCCTTTTTCATTGGTGAACTTGTGGCTGAAGTTGGCAAACGCTTGCAGGCTGAGCCATGCTTGCATTTGGTAGCTTGCCGAAATCCCCGCAAGAAGGAGATAATCGGCGCGTCCCGTCGCTTCGTTTTTCAAATATCCCGTGCGACCGAAACCTACGGACGGCATGAGCAAAAGCTTCCCCTCCTTCCCCATGGACCGCATGAGGGAGACGTTGAAGGACGTCTGCAGGTTGTCGCCATCGTCGTCGAAGACCCCCGGCACTTTGTACTTCAACACCGTTTTGCTGAGAGCGTACCTAAGGCGGGTGTCGAGCATGAGGGCGAGATCCTTGCGAAGGGGAATTATCTTCGAGATGCCAACGGAGGGAACAAACGCATGATAAAGCTTGGAGCCCTCGTAGAAGTTGCGCAGCTCATCGTATTCCGCCGTCAAGGTGACCGTCCAGTCGTCCTTTGCGGAGAACTCGGCGGCGAAGGAAGCCAAGCGGAACTCGTAGTCGAGAATGCGGGCGTCTTGGCTGCCCCAGTCCTTACCGCCCAGCTTGTACTGACCAAAGTAGGCGCGCTGGGCCATTACGGTAACGGTAGGAGTGAAGGAAATTATAGATGAGCCCAATTTCACCTCGGGTAAAACCGCGTTTGCCCCGGCGCTTAGCTCAAAGGCAGTGGCGGGCTGCTTGGGGCCGGAAACCCTAGTGACGTTGCTTGAACGGTACGTTCTCACCCCACCGTTAATAGCCATTTGAATCTTGCTTTCGGATTCCGTGGCCAGTTCCCCGGAAGGCGGGGCGTCCACATCGACTAATTCCTGTACCCCAACCGGCTGAGCCTTGCCCGGTTCCGCCACCTTGGGGGCAGGAGTCGGCTTGGGTGCGGGTGCAGGTTGCGAAGCTTCAGGCGGTTCGCTCTTGGGAGACGGAACGACTACGCCTGCATCCGGTTCGACTAGACTGGCATTGCTTTCGAGAAACTCATCGGCAACCGAGGGAGGCTTGTCGAACAGTTCCGACAACAGGGCTGAACGATTCCCCTGAACAGAGGTGACATTGACATCCGTGATGGGCGTCTGGCCTTCCAACAAACCAATGGATACACACACTAGCAGTGGAATGAAGCCCAACCGAGCAAGGGTGGAAAAGACCACGCGGGAATTTAAGCAAGAAGTTCGGCGATGATTGGATAACATAATGTCAGCGTCCCGGTATTTTCCCGATGGAAATGTTTTTTCCGTGAAAGTCGAAGGAACTGCGATCGAAGAGCGGGTTGCCTCCGGAGCGGACGTTCTCGAGAAAGTTTACCCGACCATAGGCTCGATTGGAGGTGCCGAAAGTGGGGTACTTCCCGTCGACCCCGCCCTTCAGGCTTTCCAGGCGGACGGCGGTTTGGCCGGGGAAATCGAGGTTGCTCAGGTCGAGGGTGATGGCCCGCATGTGAATGGCCCGCAGCTCCTCGGAGAAGCGCAGGTTGTCGACCGACAGAGCGCGCAGGGCATCCAACCGAACCTCGTCGGTCGCCTGGACGTCGACGTTCTCGATGAGCATGTCCCGCAGGCTGCTCAGGTACACTTTGCTACCGGCGGAGAGGCCGACGTCACGAAGGGTCAGGTCGTGGCGGGAAGCCACCGCCAAGTCGGCCAAGGCGACGTCCAGTTTGGTTCCCGAGGAAGCGGTCACGGTTCCACCGCCTGCTAGCACGACCCGAGTGAGGCGATCAGCGGGACCGGAAAAGGCGACCGAGCCATCGATGGACAAGGAAGCCGATGCGCTTAAGAGCAGGGTATCCCCATCGGAACCCAGCAGGGACGAATAGGAATAGTCACCCGCAGACAGCTTCACCTCGCGTCCCGCGACGGCCACGGGAACGGCGTCCGGGAAGTGGTTCGCCGAGACTTGCGTCCAGACCGAGGCGGCGTCGACGTAGAAAGGATTGGTCGTCACGGCGGCGACGGAAAAGGCATGGGCGGAAGTAATTCCGCCGGCGATCGTCAAGTCGGTCAGCAGGCGGTTCGCTTCCTCTCCCGTGGCGAGCAGATCCGAGGTCAGTTTCCCCTCCCCCATCTCGAGTAAACCGTCCAATAAAAAGTCATTCCCGTTGGCGTGACTGTCGGCCACGAAGGTCGCCGATCGGCCGAGGACGTTCGCATCGACCGTTTCCTCCAAGGAAGCCGCCGTGGCATCGCTCGCAGTTCGGAAGCGAACCAGGTTCTCGTCGCCCAGCACCACCGCCATGGTGGCCGCGTCGTACTTCTTCTGCAACAGCGCGGAAAC
>CALBIN010000046.1 GCA_937893275.1 uncultured Opitutia bacterium
CTCCGAAGAACTCTTCTGGCTCTGCGACGTCGCCCCTACTATGATCGATGCCGCAGGGGGAAGATGACGAAAGGCTTCTTCGACGGCCGCAGCCAATATGCCAACTTGACCGGAAAACCGACTCAGGTACACGACTTCGTGATCGGCCAATTCAGCAACAAGGGAATCATCGACAACAACGACCGCATCTATCCGATCCGTTGCATCCGGGATGACCGCTATTCCTTCATTTGGTCTCCCAACCACGAGCAAATCACATCAAACGTGTCGCTCAGCAAGGCACTCGCCCTTATCAATGGCGAAACGCCACGGGCGAACAAACCGGGCAAAGAATTCCCCGCGGCCTCCTGGGTGGAAGCCGCCAAGGGACCGCCACTCGAAAATCCACTCATCAAGAAACTAAATCGGCGACCCGAGTTCGCCTTATACGACTTGCAGAAGGATCCCCACGAATTGAACGATTTGGGATCCGACCCCAAGCACAAGAAAACTATCAACCGTCTCCGCAACCAGCTCTTCAGCTGGCTAGAGCAACGCGACGATGCCGACCCCATCGCCACGGAAAGGGCCATTACCAAGAACAAGGCGACGAAGCCCAATAAAAAGAGACCAAAGCAAAAAGGGCAAAACAAGTAGCTGCCCGGCAATAAGCAAGTCGGAGGTCCGCGACTGCAAAGTAAAGCAAGGACAAGACGATTTATTTGAGCGGGTTCTCGTACCAGACTACGTTGTGGCTGAGTTGCCCGGCAATTAGCAGGTCGAGATCGGTATCGCCGTCCATGTCCACGGCCCGAATGTCATAGGCGGCTTGGTCGTCGGAAACGACGTGGGTGGTGAAGTTACCCTTGCCATCGTTCTCGAACCAAGCGACCACCTTGCTGATGTAGGCGCAGGTTGCGGCATCCACGTCGCCGTCGCCGTCCATATCTACAACCTGAAGGCAGTGCGGGGAAAGAAGCTCTGTGTTCACCTCGTGAATCTTCCAGCTAGGGTTCTCGAACCAAAGAAGACCTTTTCCGTGCCCTCGAGAAGCTAGAATGTCGAGCTTGCCGTCACCGTTCAAGTCGGCAGGTTGAATATTGGTCGCGCCAGGATGTATACCTGGTAAAAGGTGCTTCTTGAAAGGCTTGGTCGGGTCCTTGCCCGCTTCCCACCAAGCGAACCACTCTCCCTTGCCGAACTTCGGGTCGGGAAAACCTTTGGCGGCAAGGGTAAGGTCGACTCGCCCATCGCCGTTCAGATCGCCATAGCCTAGGTAATGGCTGAGGCCGGGGGCGTCCTTGTCGGCAAAGATAAATCGTTTCCAGCGCTTCGCTTTGCGAGGGTTCTCGGGCACCTTCAACCAAGCAGCTGAATTGGGAAATTTGCCAGTGGGTTGTCCACTGTTGGCAAGAAGGTCTAGCTTGCCGTCGCCATCCACGTCCGCCTTCAACACGCCATGGATGCCGATTAGTTCGTCGTCCGCGATCCGCATTTTCCATTCATCCTTCAACGGGTTTTCGGGACGCTCGAACCAAGCGACCAACCCCGGTTTGTAGCGTGCCCCAATGAAGTCGGGATCTCCGTCACCATCCACGTCGAAGGTTTCGCCATGGATGAAGTTCCGCCCCTCGTTCTCTCCAATCACCACAGGCTTCCAGTCGGGAGCCACGAACAAACGCGTCTTGCCTCCGCTGTTCGCTATCACATCCACCTTGCCGTCCCCGGTGAAGTCAGCGGCTACCGCGACGTTGCAACGCTCACCTCGGTGAATCTCATGTTTAGTCCAGCCCTTACCAAAAAGAATGCCAAAAGGGGAAAGAGCAGTAACAATGAACAAAAGGTTTTTCATTTGGTAACGGGCAACGGAAAGGACGAAGACAGGCAAGCTGAAAAGAAGATTTTCGCCACTGTAAAGATTTGCTCGGCAAAAGAAAGTTTCATGAAATAACTATCTTTGTGAATAAAACAAAAAGAAAGACCTTTGCATTCTTGATTCCCACATTGTTCGGATCAATCATTGGCTTGGGAAAGGACTCCACCCTACCCAATCCCAACCAAGTGGACAAGCCCGAGATGATACGATTCATCAAACCCGATCCCACGACGCTTCCCGGCATCGTGGTGGACGACGTGGATGCCAAACTGGTCGGGCAGTGGAAACATTCCGTGCACACCCCGCCCTTCGTGGGCAAGAGCTACCTCCACGACATGAAGGAGGGAAAGGGCGAGAAGTCCGCCACCTTCACCCCCAACCTTCCCAAAGCGGGTCTTTACGAGGTACGTATGTCACACAACTCCAACATTCGCAGGGCAAACGGAGTACCAGTCACTATTCGCCATGCCGACGGCAAAACCGTTGTGCAGGTAAACGAAGGCGAGCACGCCCCCATCGAAAAGCTCTTCCGCTCGCTAGGAACCTATCGCTTCGAAAAAGGTAAAAAGGGTTCAG
>CALBIN010000047.1 GCA_937893275.1 uncultured Opitutia bacterium
TTAAGAGTGAATCACCCGCTCGGCGATTCAGGGGGGCGAGATTAACTACTTTTTGGCAAGTGCCGGAAAGGTATTCTTCAGGTCGAGCGTGTCGCCTGTTTCCTTTTGAAGTTTTAGGAATCGAGCAAAGAGCTTACGCATGAGAGCCAAGTTGGTTTCGTCTTTCGCGAGGTCTTTCATTTCCATTGGGTCTGCCGCGATGTCGTATAGGCGGGCAACAGGAACTTTTGGATAAAGAAGAAGCTTCTTGTCCTTTACGGTTACCGAGCGCTGGACGGATAGGTAAGCCCCATAGATGGCGTCGTAATTGGATTTCTTGATTTCTCCTCTTGCGAGGGGCAGCACGCTGTTGAACTGGACGTGATCGGGTTTTTCGACGCCCGCTATTTCGAGAGAGGAGGCCATTACGTCCTGAAGGTAAACAGGAGCGGAAACCTTTGTTCCTTTAGGTATTTTGGGCCCCTTTACGATAAAGGGGACGCGAGTGCTGTGCTCGTAAAGGTTCTGTTTGCCGAACAGACCGTGATGCCCGACGGCGAGTCCATGATCGGCGGAGAAGAAGACATAAGTGTCTTTTGCCATACCCGACTTTTCGAGTGCATCCAAAATGCGCCCGATCTGGACGTCCATGTGGGTGATTATTGCGTAGTATTCCTGTCTGTGAACCTTGACGGAATGCTCCGTTCTCGGCATCGGGCCTAGCTTTTCGTCGCGCAGTCCGTGCTGGCAGCCAATTTTGTCCTTGTAGGGATACATCGGCAGGAAGTTCTTTGGAATGGCGATGCGGTCGAGGGGATACTTGTCGACGTATTCTTTGGGCGACTGCCTCGGGTCATGAGGAGCATTGAAGGCAACGTAGGCGAAGAAAGGTTTTTCCTTTTCGTGCTTCTTGGCTTGAGCAATGTAGTCGAGGGCGTCGTCGGCTACTATTGCGCTCCAGTGCCTGCCGCCTTTCCAAAAGCCCTCGAACTTCGGATCGGACGGACTCCACGGGTCGGGCTTCCCGGGGAGTGGACGGTTGTAGCCGGCAGGTGTCTGGTTGGGCATGCCCGGGCGCACGTTGCGAGCAACGTTGAAGCACTTGTCGGCGCTGGCCCGCACGTGCCATTTTCCTGTGAAATAAGTTTGATAGCCGGCTTTTTTCATATTTTCCGACCAAAAGCGTCCTGCGGCACGTTCCTGCTCAGCCTTCTTGGAAGCTTCGTTGGCATGCCAAAGGAAACGCCCGGTGTTGAGCATGTGACGACTGGCCACGCAAACGGCTCCGCTCCACGAACCCATATTGTAGGCCCGCGTAAAGGTTGCGCCTGAGGCTGCTAGCCGGTCGAGGTTCGGTGTCTCTATGTCGGTTAGCCCTAAGGAAGCAATGGTCTCGAAGCACTGGTCGTCGGCGAAGATGAAGAGTACGTTTGGCTTCTTCTTGGCATGAACGGAAAGGGCGGAGGCTAAAGCCGCCGCGAGGATGAGGAACACAGGGCGAATCATGCCCGACATGTTTGTGGAAGCGTCGTGTCTTGGCAAGAGTGTAGAAAGGGAGAGGAAACTTTCTTACATGTCACTTGTCGGATGCGTTTTGGTCATCGCCTTCCGTAATATTGGCATCGCCGTCGATGAACTCGTCGGAAACGTTTTCCAGTTTAGGCAAGCCCTTCGGCGGGTCCGGAAGTTGCCAGTCTTCGGAGACCCGCTTAGCAGTTCCAATTTTGTAGTTCGTTAGAGGGAGTTCAAACCAACCCTCTTCATTCGGTTCGAAGTGGTAGAATGTGGCTTCTTTTCCATCAAAATTGAGATTTCCGAATACATTGCGTACAATGCCGTGCTCGTCGTAAGCAATTTCGGACGATCCGACCACTTTGAAACTACTTTTGTTGTGGTTGGCTTGGTAACCGTGTGGCAGGACTACAAGAGTTTCCACTTTCGATATGCCATCGAAGCGCGAGGTAGTTTTTCCTGTTACATGAACTTGTTGCTTTTCGTTTTTGTATTCCCAAGCCCAAGTCCCCGGATTGCGGAAAGAATCGGGCTTTTTTTCGGCGAGCTTTCTTGCGGCGAGGATGCGAGGTCGCATCTTGGGGTCGCGCCAGGCAGGGTCGAGGACGTTGCCCACGAAAGTGCCCACTTGCTTGAGGAAATTGGTTTTCTTGTCGTCGAGGGATAGCTCGAGGGTGGCTTGGTATACCCCATCCTTCTCGTCTGATTGGATGGACATGCGGTCAAGTTGATCGAGTGCCGCGAGGGCGAACTCCTCATCGACCCGCAGGTCTTGGCGATCGATCGGCAAAGCATCTGTGAGTCGGGCGAGGTCGAGGGTAAGGTTGAAGTAACCAGTGGACAACAGGTTCCGAGTTTCGCCACTAACGGGATCGGGAGCCTTACCCGCCTTCAGGATGGTGGCTTGGTCACGCGAGCCGAGGATGAGGCGGTTGTCCTTGGCCACGAGGCTGATGCCCATGGTCTGCAGTGGTTCGCGGGCTGCCTCGTCGAAGAGGGCCAACAGTTTTTTCTTTAGGATTTGCTGGTAGACCTTGGAGGCGGGATCGACTGTGGAGAGGGCCAAGACGAATTCGGGAATGTCGCGCAGGGGGCGCGGAGTGTCTTCGTCGGGCAGGTCGATCAAGGAGACCGCCAAGTCTCCCGAAAAGGTGGAGAGTGCCTCGTCGATGGTGAGTCCAAGGCCGGGCAAGGGTTCGTTCATGGGTGGCAGGTCGAGCTGGTCGCCGATGGATCCGGATAGCTCGCCGAGCATCTTGCGGATGCCTTCCATGTTTATGGAGAGGGTGGCCGCGGCAATGGAGTCGGCGGGCAAGAGGTCGAGCATGAGGTCGCCGACACCGTCGCCTGCGAAGGCGTAGGGGAATGCCTCGCCGAAGTTTGCCCTTAC
>CALBIN010000048.1 GCA_937893275.1 uncultured Opitutia bacterium
ACTTCGGGTCACTTGCCAAGTTGTTCCACTCCTTCGGATCGGTATTATGATCGTATAATTCTTCACCTCCGTCCCTGTATCTTATGTAGCGCCACTTCCGAGAGCGGACGGCGGCGTTGCCCAACTGATACTCGATGACTGCTGGGCGAAGCCACTTTGCGTCCGGATTCGTGAGCAAGGGCACGAGGCTTACTCCATCCAGCCTGCCGGAAGGCTTGAGATCACAAAGTTCATTGAGAGTTGGGTAGAGATCGAGCAGGCTGACAGGCTGATTACAGGTTGCCGGCTTGTGATCGGGTGAGTGAATGACTAGTGGTACGCGTGTGGCCTCTTCCCAGAGTGTTGACTTGTGCCAATGGTTTTTCTCTCCGAGGTGCCAACCGTGATCGGACCAGAGGATGACGATCGTCTGGTTGGCGGAAGGGCTGGCATTGAGGGCATCTAGAACGCGACCGAGCTGTGCGTCGGCAAAAGAGATGCTGGCCAAGTAGGCTCGAATGGCATCCTTTTGCTTGTCGGCCTTGCGAATGGTTTGCAGATCGTTTTTTCGTGCAGCGGCCATTTTGAGACCGCCTTTGGGCAGGTCATTGAGGTCGTCTTCGGGCACCTCGGGCACCTCCACCTCATCGGGTTCCTGGAGGTCGAGATACTTTTGCGGTACGTACCAAGGCAGGTGCGGACGAAAGATTCCGCAGGCGAGGAAGAAGGGCTTGTCCTGTTTCTTCTCAAGAAAGCGGATGGCGAAGTCGGCTGTCAGAACGTCGTCGTGGTCGGTATCAGGTATGGGGAGTGCACCCCAGTCGTTCTCGTGGCCAAGACCCTTCACTCCGCTAAAGGGAAAATCCTTTGGATAGGGGCTGAACTTGGACCAGGGGTAATTAAGTTTTGCCCCGCGAAACCATGGGTCGTTGCGGAAGGTCAGTCTTTGATAGTCATCCCATTGCCTAGGTGGATTGTTTCCGGCGGTGTGGTGGAAAATCTTTCCTGCTCCCACCACGCCATAGCCGTGTTTGCGGAACTGAAGGGGTAGGGTGGTGGTGTCCGGCAGGTTAGGGAACCACCAGTGTCCGTTGTCGTAGAGACCTGTCCTCGACGGGCGAAGACCCGTTAGGATTGCCGCTCGCGATGGAGCGCACTTCGGGGATGCGCAATGAGCGTTGGTGAATAATGTACCACGGGAGGCTAGCCGATCGATGTTCGGCGTGTGAACGGTGCCTTCGTAGCCACCGAGACAGTTCACCCAGTCCTTCATGTCGTCCACAGCGAGGAAAAGTACGTTGGGTCGATCCCCAGCCGCTACCGTAAGCAGATTCAGTCCAGTCACCAAGACCAGCAATGGAACGATTCTTTTCAT
>CALBIN010000049.1 GCA_937893275.1 uncultured Opitutia bacterium
GGCGAATCGGGCGTTGGTGAAATTTCCGACGTAGGTTAGATGATCATCGCTTTTTCCGGGTGCCGTGCCCACTTTTACTCCATCTATGTAGAAGGTAGTGTTTCCTGCTCCTCCCACTGCGCCGAGATGATGCCAGTCGCCAAAATTGGCGGAGATTAGGTCTGTTCCCGAGTCTACAAAACCACCTGCTCCAATTATAAATGTGCCCAGGTCGTTGACGCCGCTGTTGATGAGGACGTGCGAATCCTGCGGACCTCTAAACAATCGCCGGGTGTTCGTGTTGCCGGCTAACCCCTTGAACCATATTGAGAGTGTCCACTCGTCCGCAAGATCGAGTCCGCCGGGGATTTCCATGCGAGCGTTGAATTGCAGGTCTGGAAATGACAGAGCGCGACCAAATTTTCCTGCATCGTCGAATGCAGCGTTATTGGTGAGGCTCCCGGATGGACTTCCTGCGATCTGGTTGGCGGCGGTGGCTCCATCGGAATCGTCAAATTTATACCAAGCGATGAGGGATTCCTCACGCACGAACGGCAATCGGTACTCAACGGCGTGTGAACCCGCGGGGAAGGCGACGCCTTTGGCATTAACAACCGACCCGGCAGAAACAGAGATGCTGACAGTTCCAGTTGAAGCTGTGTTGTCGGGAGCAACTTCAAAAGAATATTCACCCGGTGATTGTTGTGCGAAATTTGAAGCCGTTCCTCCCGTTAAGCTTAGGTCGTTAACGTCGAAACCCGAGACGGTTACCGGTGAACCGTCCTGAAGGAATTTCACCGTTACGGGAATCGGAACTGAAAGTGATGGTTGAGAGCCAAAGGAAACTTCCCTAGTGTCCAGATCTCCAAATCCATTACCGTAAAGTCCACTCACTTCGTTAGCGGAGAGTACAGCCTCGTATATTCGAAGGTCGTCGAGGTCACCGTCAAACCACAGTCCCGAGTTGTCGTCATTTGATCCTACCCGGAATGGTTGTTCCAGATGGAGGGCGTGTGTTCCTGCAAATGGAGTTTCAGCGTCAAAAATTCCGTTGAAGTAGAATCGAGCCGATTTGTTTACGAGATCATAGGTCAAGGCAACGTGGTTCCATTTGCCGGATTGCAATACGGAACCGCTCCAGAACTCGTCAGTCGGAATGCCCGGCAGACCTCGATGATCAAGATTGGATGAGTACAATACAAGGCGATGTCCAATAGTTTGTAAATTTACGTCGCCGGCCCAAAAGTCGTTGTTGATGATAGCTTGTTCCGTTACGGAACGAGGTCTTGCCCAAAAGGATATCGTAGCGGTCTTCAATTCGTTGGCAAGGCCTGCAACGCTCATGGCCTTTGCCGCAGTGCCTAGTTCCAAGGCTCCGCCAAACTTGCCGTCAGGCTGCCAAGTGGCGGAAGTGATGGTTCCATTGTCGTCCCCACCGGCTGAATCCTCGGCAACGTTTCCGGAAGTCTCGTCGAACTTCCACCACGCGAGAAGATCGGCCTCGCGAACCCGGTGAGCCCGGTAATCGACGGAGTGACTGGTGAGAGCATTTTTACGACCATAGGAATTGGTCGCCGATCCAGCGGGAGTCTGAATGTTTATTTCGGATGGGAATCCAGCGGGAGTCAGGTCAAAGGAATATTCTTTGCCCAAGGTATTGGCGATGGCTTGGAAGTTGGAGATGTTTGCTCCGGTGACGTTGAGGTCGGAAGTGTCGAAATCACCAACGGTTTGGTTGAAGAGTACGGTGACCGGGATGACGTCGGCTGCAGTCGGACTGTCGACCAAAAAGTGTGGTGCGGGAGCGAGGTCGCCTCCACCGTCACCCCAGATGGATCGAACCTCTTCTTGAGAGAGTGGGCGGCCAAATATGCGAACGTCGTCTATTCGACCGTCGAAAGTGCGCGAGGCGGAGTTATCTCGTCCAATTCGAATTTTTCTTGTCGAGGTGTCAAAATTGAAAGTGTTAACAACATTGCGTGCTCCATCATGGTAAACGGAAATTGTTTCCGAAACGGGATCAAAAGCGGCTGCAACATGTGCCCATTCCCGTAAATAAACCCGATGTCCTATACTTAGGCGGTTTGCTCCGGTCCAGACGCTCATTATTCGATAGCGGATGAAGAAACTCCAATCCCATCCGCCGTTATCGGTACAAAAGAGAGTTCTTTCACCATCAGGTGTAGCTCCGTCGACTTGGTCAGGATTAATCCATGCGGAGAAGGTCATGCCGGTGGTGGATGCCGCATCTTGGTCGGTATAGAAGGGGACGTCGACGTGTTGTCCGTTGATGTCGATTGCATTGCCGAATTTGCCCGGAACGCGAGGAACGTCTGCGGAAAGGGTGGCATGGCGCTTGCGACCAGACGAGTCGCCCACTAGAGTTCCGCCACCTTCGTCGAACGTGTACCATGCGAGCAGGTCGTTCTCCACTGCAGTTACGGTCCGGTAATGGAATTCGGCGGCTCCGGGGCGGTTTCCGGTTCCATTGAAGTCGACGGCGTCTGCAGGAACGGCGATCCTGACCATTGCCGGATCCGAGCTAGCGTTGAGATCAATCACATAGGAGTTTGATCCGGCGTTCGTGAAAGTCGTTAGGCCGGCATTATTCGTGTTGAGGTCGAGGGCATCGAAACCTGATACCGATACGGTGTTCGGCCCCTTCACGAAACCGGCGTTAATGGAGAAGGGATTGGAACCGACGGGAGACGTTCCCGTGAAATTCGGCAAAACTCCGGCATCGCCTGCTCCGAAATTATAGATAGCCGAAATTTCGGAAGCCGACAAAGACTTGTTGTAAATGCGGAAGTCGTCCATTTCCAC
Source organism: uncultured Opitutia bacterium (assembly GCA_937893275.1). GTDB lineage: Bacteria > Verrucomicrobiota > Verrucomicrobiia > Opitutales > Seribacteraceae. Next base: position 2,803 of record CALBIN010000049.1, read on the forward strand.
CTTGGCCATCCAACCGCCACCACCAGTGAAGCTTCCAAGGTAGAGATTATGATCGGCCCCATCACCCCACTCTAGGAAACCTGTGGCGGGAGTAGAAGCAGCTTCGATTCCGTCGAGATACAATTTCACTTCGTTCCCATCGTAGGTCATTGCGTGGTGTGCCCATCTTCCCAAAATGGAACGGGCTCTGGCGCTGGTCCAAGTTCCACCTCGGCGGACATAGGCTATGATGGTATTCTTATCTTCGTATTGCAGGCTGAATTGACCGTTGCGAGCGATAATGCCGTAGTCGTCGTTGTGTATTTTGGCCCAAACCGACAGGGTCATGTCCTTTGCCAAAGATATTTTGTCGGAGTCGGTCCATGCATAGGCGTCGCCGGGAAAGGAAATGGACTTTCCGAACTTTCCGGGAACAAGGCTTAGGTGTTGCGGAACGCCGGTTGTTGGAGATATCAAGGTGTCGTCCCACGATACGCCCAAACGCATTTCGTCGACTTGAGAACCCGTTCCCCCTGCCACGCTTGCGGCAGCTCCGTCACCGCCCCATATTTGCAGGTATTTGATGGGTGCGACGTCCTCGTCAAGGTTGTCAGCGTCCAATCCGGCCGTGCCTCCAACCGTCCATGAAGTTGGCTCTGTCATGGGGTAATTGTCGGAAGACGAATACGCTTGGGCCCAAAGTTTATCCAAACCGAACCCTTGTTCCATTTTGACGATAATGAAATAGTCTTCGCCCATGGTGATGTTGTCCAAGAGGACGGCGTCGCTCGAGGTGCCTGCCCCGTTCCGGTAGCGAACCACGAGATCGCGATTCGAACCATCTTGCTTGAAGCCAATGAGAGCTCCCCGCAGGTTGTTCCATGCAGGGGTACTGTTGCCATTGGCTTCAGCTGAAACGAAGCCGGCGAAAGTGTTCAGCATGTCCGCATGTACCCAACGAACGATTCCGGTTTGATAAATACCTGATTGTGCCTTTGGCGTGCCGATAGAACCGGAAAAGTCCCTAGCTAGACCACGTTTTTGCTTATATGAAGTTATCACCGAACCGGGAGAAGGTGTCAACGGAGCTCCGACCGGATACGTCAGTCCTATGT
>CALBIN010000050.1 GCA_937893275.1 uncultured Opitutia bacterium
CGTAATGACGCATCGGGGCGCGAGCGGTCATGTAGAGGATCAGTCGGACGTCACACTTCGCAAGCTCCTTGCCGATCTCCATAATGAGATCACGCCTTGAGGTCCACACTCCGTTTTCAACGCCCAACAGTTTTTCGTAGACACTATTCGGGGCGCAGTATTTCCCCCAGTGTTGCCCAACGACGAAGATGACGTGGCCGGCCCCGGTACTTCCAACCGAGTCGGCAAACCTTACGACGTCGAAGGAATCGACCGCCTTGTTGTAGGACTCGGGAGTGTGATTCCGGAAAGCCTCGTAATGGAACATGAGTCCGTAACCGATCTCGCTCAGCCAACGCTTCTTTTCCGCCCCCCCTGCATCGAGCCCGGCCATGGTAACCGCCGCGAAGGTCCAAAGGCTAAATAATTGTATAACTTGCTTCATTTTTTCAGCCGGATAGGAGATGAACGAGTCATAGAGCGATGAGAATCGAAGGATTAATTGGACAACCACTCGGGCAGTTTGCCGTCTCCGGTCAGTTTGCCCTCGAGCAACCAACTGAGATTAAAGCGAGCAACGGTGGAACCTCCCGAACTTTCGAAGTGGAGATAGACCTGTCCTTCGGACTTCGTGCCCGGCCGGCCCGAGGTGATGGATGAGTAGGCGAAACGTCCCGCTTCCACCAGACGCTTGACGGGCCAAGTCTTGCCACCATCGAAACTGGCCCAAGCCGTTCCATGGTCCCGTCCGCCCGCACTGTCGCAATTGCAGTAAATCATAATGTCTCTACCCTTGACCGCGAGGCGGGTAAGTCCTCCCATGCAGCCATAGTTCGTGTTCTGTGGACCGTCGGGCAGGATTTCACATATGGAAAAGTCCTTCCAATTGACACCACCGTCATCGCTCCATGCGTGCCAGCGACGTCGAGGATTGGATCCCTCCTCCGCCCAATGCCGGCGCGTGTTATAGTAAACGCGTCCATCGGAAAGTTCCGCCAAGGTCGCCTCTCCCGTTCCATTTGCAGGAAAAGGCGTGCTTGTATTCCAGGTTTTACCGTCATCATCACTATAAATGGCATTGGTGTAGTGCTGGGGCCACTTACTGCTATGATTTTTACCCGCATAATAGCGGGAAGCCCGAATGAGGCGCCCCGCATGCTTGCCGTGGCGAAGGGTGACGCCGTGCTCGTTCATATGGAAGGACGGGGCGTTCCCCTTGCTGTCCGGATTGATCGCAACCTCCAGCTTGGACCATGTCTTGCCGTGATCCTTGCTCCGATAAACCGTTTGGTCGGCAGGCGGGTGGTTCTTCTCAACAAAGGCGAAAACTTCGCCGTTCCGCTCGTTCACGGTTACGCCTCCACCCATAAAACCTTTGCCAACGGGAATCACAGGACCCCAAGTATCGCCCCCATCTTCACTTCGCTTAACAACGACCCCGTTCCAAACGGCAAGAACCGTGCCGTCCATCGCCACCGCGATGTTCGGGAAGCGACCACCTTTGTGAACTTTCGTAAGATCCAGCTCAGGCTTGCCTAAGAATGAACCGATACCGGCCTCGACGGGTTGGTCCTTTGATTGCTTGGGGGATTTAGCCGAGAGAAAGGCAAACGGAACAGCCAGTAAAACAAGAATAGTTAGAAATTTGTTATAAAACATGGATACGATTGGTTGATGTGTTGCGAAAAGGGATAAATACCAAGCAAGACCGGTTTTCATCTCAAGCCAATCCCGTATTCGCAATAAGAGGCAAAAAGAAGCGGACAATTCATCTTGCGATTGATCATCAGTTTACCTAAAGACTATCATTACAAATAGATTGGGTACGCCCAGTCTAAAGCCCTTCTATCCAACCCGAATCACCATGAAGAAAGCATACGCATTCATCGGCATCCTACTTGCCTCCCTGTTCACCACCTGCCTATTCGCGGAAGATCGTGAAAGAGGCAACCGCGAGCGGAAACAAGTGGATATCGAGAGGGCTGCTCAAGAGTTGAAGAAAGCGGTCGCGGAAGGAAAAACTTCAGAGGAAGACGCCCGTCGCCGGATGACCGCCTTACGCGAGAGAGGAGGTCGTGAGCAAAATCGTAAACCTACCGTCGCCCGCGGTGAACGGGATCGGGACGAAGGCCGCGACAAACTCATGCAATGGGGGCAGGAACAACGCCGGAAAGTCCAAGAACTGAAGGAAGCCGGACATCGTGAGGAAGCCGAGAAATTAGCCCATGAGACTCGCCGTGTCATGACCGAGAAGATGCGGCAATTAGAAGAAGATCGCGAGCGAGGCGAACGCGACCATGACGCAGACCCACTCGAGCGATGGTCACAGCAGCGAGCCCGCCAAATCAAAGAACTGGCCGAAGCCGGCAAACACGAGGAAGCCCGGGAATTGGAGAGAGACACGAAACGGATCGTGGAAGAAA
>CALBIN010000051.1 GCA_937893275.1 uncultured Opitutia bacterium
CCTTGATACCAAATGCCCCCGCGCATCGCGAATGGAGTGAGTGGGTGTACCATCGAGTTGTAGATGGCCGACGGAGATCCCCCCCCGACTTTGGTTTCCGCCTTGTACCCCTTTACTTGCTCGGCGATCTTGGACAATTCGGGGACCGATTCAAAACCGGCCAAGGTCGTCCATGGTTCGATCCGGGTGCCTCCCCAGTTGGAGCCAACTAATCCGACCGGTACGTTGAGCTCTTTGAGCAAGCGACGTCCAAAGAAATAACCCACGGCGCTGAAACCACTTGAGGTTTTTGGACCGCATACCTGCCAGTTCCCTTTGCCTTCTTCCTGAGGCTTCGGGCTGGTGGTGTGACCCGGGACATTGAAGAGGCGAATCAGGGGGTGATCCGAGGCTGCTACTTCTTCATTGCCGTTCATGCTTCCGCGAATATGCCACTCCATGTTCGATTGGCCCGAGCAAATCCACACCTCGCCTACGAGGATGTTTTCTAGGATGATCTCGTTGCTCCCCTTGACCGTGAGATTGGCAGGCTTGGCATTCGCCTTGAGGGGACTTAGTTTTACCATCCACTTGCCGTTCTTGTCTGTCTTTGTGTTCTTAGTTTCGCCAGCAAAGGATACCGTTACTTCTTCTCCGGCATCAGCCCATCCCCATATCGGCACGGGCATATCGCACTGCAGCACCATGCCGTTGCCGATTACGTTAGGCAGTTTGACATCCGCCGTAAGTGAAGCGAAAAAAGTGAGGAGAGCCAGCGTAGGCAAACAGTTAATAAGAGCGAATACTTTCATATGATTGATGCGAGGAGTTTGTTGGGTGGAATTTAAATCGAAATTCCTCCACAGTTCTTCTCTTGAATCAAACTTAAAATATGCTAAGTCCAAAGGTTTTATGGAGACTACTGTTTCAGTATTTGCATAACCCGCCGGCCACTCGACATAATCCCATCAATGAAAACTCTATTAGCCGTCTCGCTTTCTCTGTCTTCTCTTTTTTTCTTTAGTTTTCCCGCTATCGGGAAAAACCCCAATGTGATCGTCGTTCTGGTCGACGATATGGGCTACTCGGACCTTGGGTCCTTCGGGGGGGAGGTCAAGACCCCGCACTTAGATCGTCTCGCGGCCAATGGCTTACGCTTTACTCAGAATTACAATTCGGCTCGATGCTGCCCTTCCCGTGCTTCCTTGATGACGGGGCTTTACTCCCATCAAGCGGGGATTGCCAATTTTACGGGCCGTGATTCGACCGACCGTTTGGGTCCGGCCTACCTCGGCAAACTAAACAAGCAATGCATGACCCTGGCCGAGGTCCTTAAGTCTTCGGGTTACGGAACCTACGGGGTAGGGAAGTGGCACGTCGGGCATGAGGAAACACCGCCCGACCGTGGTTTTGACGAGTACTACGGTTATATCCGTGGACACAGCACGAGCCAGTGGAAGGTGGGCAACTACATGCGTTTGCCGGAGGGCAAGAAGCCCGAGCTGGAGTTCGATGCCGATGACTTTTACGCCACCGATGCCTTTAACGACTATGCGGTCGAGTTTCTCGAGCAGGCCCAGAAAAAAGACGAACCCTTCTTCCTCTACCTGGCGCACTCCTCTCCGCACTTCCCCCTGCATGCGCCTGCAGAGACTCGCGACGCTTACCTCGATACTTACCGCAAGGGCTGGGATGTTTTGAGAAAGGAACGCTTTGCCCGGCAACGCAGTTCCGGCCTAGTCACTGATTCATGGAAATTCACCGGGCTCTCCGAGGTCCCGGTCGACCGTGACGACATCGCCAACGAGTTTGCCGGCAAAACGAACCCCGACTGGAAGGACGTTCCGCAAAACCGAAAGGAGGATCTGACCTACCGGATGGCGACCTTCGCCGCCATGATCGATCATGTCGACCAGGGGATCGGTAGGATCCTCGCCCTGTTGGAAAAGGGTGGGGACTTGGCGAACACCCTCATTCTCTTCACCAGCGACAACGGTGCCTGCTACGAGTGGGGCCCCTTTGGTTTTGACCGAAGCAGTCGTAAAGGTTTCACCCAGCTTCACGAAGGCGATGACCTCAAGGAGGTGGGTGGCCCCGGAACCTATCACTCGGTGGGTAGCGCCTGGTCCTGCCTGAGCAATACGCCCTTGCGAATGTACAAGCACTTCAATCACGAAGGGGGGAATTGTAGCCCCTTGCTGGCTCATTGGCCCAAGGGAATAACCAAGCCCAATCGCTGGGTGCGGTCCCCCGTGCACTTGATCGACGTCATGCCCACCTTGCTTGAGGTGGGTGGAGCCGAGTACCCGAAGAAATTCAATGACGAGGAACTCATTCCGGTTGAGGGGAAGAGCTTGACGCCCTTTTTCAAGGGAGCCGACTCCGCCGAGGATCGGGTGCTTTGTTTCGACCATTTCGACTCCAGCGCCATCCGTATGGGGGACTGGAAGCTGGTGCGCGGGAACAACCGTTACAAGAACCGGACTTGGGAACTGTACAACTTGGCCGAGGACCGGTGCGAGACGAACAACCTGATCGAGGAAAACCCTGGGAAAGCCAAGGAACTTGAAGCCGAATGGTTGGCTTGGGCCAAGCGGGTAAAGGTCAATCCCTACTACTTGCATACGCAGACAAACCCGACCAAAGTGAGGGGGAAACTAAAAAAGGATGCCCAGGGGTTTTATCTTCTCAAGCATGGGGATCAGGTTGCCCGTGAGCATGCCCCCCAATTTGCCCAAAAGTCCATAGAGATCAAACTCTCCGTCACGAGAGGAAGGGAAAAGGGCGGGGTTCTGATTTCCCATGGCGGAAGCCGTAGTGGCTATTCCCTTTACCTGGAGGATGGAAAACCGGTTTTTTCCTGCCGACTCGGAGGAACCTTGCACACCTTCCGGGCAACCAAGGCCCTGCCCGAGGGACGAGCCTCCTTGTACGCCGCGCTCTTGCCCGACGGGAGGGTATCCTTGAAAATGCAGAACGAAGTCCTGGCTGAAGGAAAGCTCCCCAGCCTCTTCAATACGCATCCTCAGGATCCCTTAGAGATCGGAAACGATAGCCAATCAACGGTGGCAAGCTATTCCTCGAGCCCACGCTTCAAGGGAAAAGTCAATGAGG
>CALBIN010000052.1 GCA_937893275.1 uncultured Opitutia bacterium
AGCCCTTCTGTGCTCCTTTGATTGAATTACCCATCTTGACGGATTGGTTCAGTTCGACCATTTCATTCCTGCGGAAAATACGTTTGCCTCGTATTCGTAGTCAGGGTCGTTGGAGTCGTCTCGTTCACTTTTCCATAAGGCAAAGATATTCCACTTCTCATTAATTTTACGATCTGCCTCAAATTCGGTGGCAAACCCATTTCTTTTGAAAAGTTCATCGGCCGAGGTTTTTCTGATATCGTATTCGGAATGAGAGGCTCTTAGATTTGCCGAAAGGGTCCATTGACCTATTTTGTGAGAAAGCTTCAGGTTTCCGTTGAGGCTCGTATAATCGTAATATCCGCCTGCATTATCAGTGGTCTTGTGGACATGTCCGGATAGGCTCACTTCCCAGTCATCTTCTTTTCCAAGATTTCTTGATGCGTTGATTCCCGATCCCACCGTACGAGTCTCAGAGGTGGAGTCCATGGAGAATCCATATCTGTTCCTTTGAAGGCGTTCATCATAGTCTTTCCATCTACTGAACATGTAAAAGCTTAAGGCTTTGTCCTCTTCGCCTTTCCACTTCAGGATCGATCGTAATTCCTTTTCTCCATAATCCTCTGAACTCATGGCGTAGACGTCTCGGGCGGCGGCCATTTCCAAAGTCCCCGTGAGGCCTTCTCCCAACGGAAACGATACGAACGGTCGCATTTCGCTCTTGTTCGATTGGACCATGAAGGAATAAGGGGAATCGAGGTTCTCCGACATATCGAAAACCATATCGTAATAGGTGTGACGCAACCGTATCCCCCGGCCGATTCCCGTTTTGGGCGAAGTGACCGAGTATTCGGCTTGCGCCAGAGCTATACCGGTCAGTTCGAGGCTTGGTATGCCACTGTAGTAATTGCCCTCGCCGTACAGGTATACGTAAAGAACGCTAGAGTCCTTTCCCATTCGCAGAAAGAACGCGTCCACACTCGCTGCAGCAAAGCCAGCCTCCGTTTGTAGGTGAGGACCTTGGAGCGGGTTGTCGGAATGTCCGCCTCCGAGCATTAAATTTAAGTTTTTCGACCATTGGGAAGGCTTCTTCTCGACTTCTTCTTCGAGCCCTTTTCCAAAGAGTAGTTCCTCCAGCATTTCATCCGTGAAGTTTCCGTCCTCTTGGGCTTGAATAAAGCCTAGGGGAATAGACATTCCCATGACTATCACCATGGGGACAAGAGCAGCAAATCTCGAATGCATATTCAAGGTAATCATTCTCTCATGTTCGGAGAAAATTGAAAAGATGAATTCATCAGAAAAAAGGGAGGCGGACCTCGGTCCGCCTCCCCATCATGCCGGTCGCGTGGCCGGCATATTCCCCTCGCGAAATGGATTATCGAGAAGTGCGACTGGAACCTTCTTCCTTGGTATTCCTCACTTCTTTACGCAATTCCTTTTGCGCTGCCTTCAACTCTTCGTGTTTCTCTTTTTGAGCGGCCCGGAACTCGTCGAGGGCAGCTTTTCTGGCAGCGGACTGCTCGGCAATGAGTGTTTTTATATTGTCGGCGACTTCATCCTTGTCGGCACTTTCTTTAGCCTGGGCGATCTTGGCGGCGAGTTCGTCCTGAGCCTCTTTCAGCTTTTCGCTTACTGCCTTTCTCGCAACATGCAAAGTCTTCTCGACTTTTTTAACTTCCGCAATCTTTGCCTTTACGGCGGCGGGAGGTTCAGGACGTTCCTTGCGCTCGGGACGTTTTGCCTTCAACTCTTCGTGTACTTTGCCTGCGGCTTCCTTGATGGCGGCGAAGCGAGCTTCGTTGTCCTTCTTGAATTCCTCTACGGCTTTGCGAGCGTCTTCTTTTGATGCATCTTTTTCCAGTGTCGCAAGCCTGGCTTTCATTTCCTCCATGAGAGCTTTTTTGTCGCTCTCGATACCGGCTAACTGAACCTTGGTCTCATCGGAAAGTTCGGGCCGAGGTGGCTTGGGGGGACGTACCACTGGTGGGCGCTTGGGTTCAGGCTTTGGCTTGTTGCTGTTTGCCAGATCGGATTTGATGTTCCTGTCGATCCAGCCGGCAAGTGTGCTGCTTCCTTGACCGAATTCTCCTGGCAATGGGCGAATGTCTTTTGTTTGGATGGCGGGAGGACGACCCCAGTGCTGTGGGAATGGCCTCGGCTCAGGACGTGGTGGGAAGATGCAGATGACGACTTCGGGTATTTTAATCAGCTCGGCCAAGCGGGATTCAAGATGCCTGAGGTCGTCTTGGTTACGAGCGATTGCCTGGCCAAGTGGTGATTCGGGACTATTATCTTCCTGAATATTCTTTTGGCGATCTGCCCAATCCTTCTTTTCTGCGATTAACCGCTCGAGATTCTTGTATTCCTCAACACGTGGATCGGGTTTCTCAGGTAGTTCAACCTCAGGGCGTGGCTTTCCAGCCGGCTTACCGGCACTCGCTTGAAGACGATCGTCAATGCGATCCTTGTCGCTGTCGATCCAGTTTTCGATTTTCGGACCAGGAGTTACGAAACCATCATTGTCGAGCCATTGGCCGAACTGATTATCTTTGGGAGGAAGACGTGTCCCCAGGTCTTGAACAGCACCGGGTGGAGGATTTACGTTTGGGTTGGCGTCGGGAGCGAAACCGCCCCTGTCAACTGCTTGATTTTCGGCAAATGCCATGGAGCCAAAGGCCATGGATAATGCAAGTAAGGTGGATGCTGTTTTTTTCATTATCTATAGGTGTTTGATTAATTAAAAGTGGAGAATATTTACTCGGAGGTCCGACTCTCGCCGGTTTCCTTCGCAGCTCTAACGGCTTCCTTTAATTCTTTGTGCGCAGCCTTCAATTCTTCGTGCTTGTCCTTGTTGTCGGCCTTGAATTTCTCGATGAGGACTTTGCGGTTTTCATCGGAAGCATCCTTGAGTTCCTTTCTTAAGTTGCCTCTGGACTCATGGAGCTTTTTGCCTACTGCCTTAACTGCGGCAATCTTGGCTTTGATCTCGGGAGTGGGTTCTGGGCGTTTCTTCCGATCGGGGTGAGCAGCCTTCAAGGTTTCGTGAACTTTTTCGGAGGCTTCTTTGATGGCTACGAAGCGATCTTTGTTGGCTTCGCGGAAAGCTTCGACTGCGGCTCTTACGTCCTCTTTCGATGAATCTTTGCCAAGTCCAAGTTTCTCGAGCTCATCGCCAATGGCCGTCTTGAGGGCATCCTTGTCCTTCTTGATGGCTACCAATTGGGCTTTCGTCTCGTCGGAAAGCTCCGGTTTGGCTGGTCGTTTGAGCTGGGGACGCTTGATTAGTGGTCGCTTGGCGTCGGTTGGAGGCTTTTTGCCTTTGCCCAAGTCTCTTTTATCTCCGGATGGCTTCTTGTTGGCTCTCCCCTTTGTCACGGCATCCCACTTGGCTTTTGCCTCGTCCTCGGTGAGCTTTCCGGCGGCAATTGCCTCTTTAAGGCTTTTGCCAACTGCTTCGAGTTTGCCTGCATCAATTGCTTTACGGGCTAATGCAGGGGCTTTCCTTTCTGTTTCCTGAGAAAAGGCGAATGAGCCCATTGTTAGAATTCCTGTGGCGAGGATAAGGATGAATGGTTTTTTCATGAATGCTTTAGATTGGAATTTTTAAATGTGCATACCAATCTGCATTGTTTGCGCCAGTTCCTTGAGGTTTTGTAAGATATTGAGGGACAAGGTTATGAGGTTTTTTTTGCGTTGCGCCTAACTGGCTGCCGTCCTTTGGCTTTTGGAAATAGTCCCCAGGCGAGCGGGCATGGCGGGGAATATTTCCCAATGCTCACTCCTCCTTTTTTTGCAACCTGTAGCGCAAATAGTCCCTGGGTACGCCCAGAAGGCGAGAGGCTTCCGAAACGTTGCCGGATGACTGGTCGATACCCATTTCAATCATTCGGAGAATGGCCTTTTCCAGATCAAACCCTTCATCGGGAAAGCGAAAGGCAGTGTTCAGCCAATCGTCGGAATCCTTCATTTGTGAATTCGATGTGTCGGATTCATCGGTTGGTAGCAGATTGAAGCTAAGTGTTTCGCCTTGTTCGTGCATGACCAGAGAGCGTTCGAGCTCATGAGCAAGTTCCCGGGCATTCCCGGGCCAAGAGTGTTGCAAGAGTTGCTTCTCTCCGTTGTCGGAGAACTCCGGCATTGGCAGGTTGTACTTGATTGTCAGCGAACTGAGGAAATGTCGGGCCAAGAGGAGGATTCCTTCTTCTCGTTGAGCGAGAGGAGGTATTTTCATTCTCAAGAGGTCCAGTCGATGATAGAGGTCTTCACGGAAGGTTCCTTCTTTGATCATTTCCCGAAGGTCTTGGTTGGCGGCGGTGATTACGCGAACGTCGACTTGAATTTCCTTGTTTCCACCGAGTCTGCGGATTTTTCCCTTCTCTATGGCCACTAGCACTTTTGCCTGGGCAGCAATGGATAGGCTGGCGATTTCGTCAAGGAAGAGGGTTCCTTGGTCAGCGGCCTCGAAGAGCCCGATACGTGCTCCTTTGGCATCGGTGAAGGCGCCTTTTTCATGGCCGAACAGCTCGGACTCGACGAGGTTGTCGGGAATGGCGGAGCAATTTACCTCTACACAAGGGCCGTCCGAGCGGGGGCCGTGTTCATGAATCCAGCGGGCATAGGTAGATTTTCCCGATCCCGTGGGACCTTCGATCAAGACTGGAGGGAGGTTGCTTGCCAGGCGGTTGTCGGCCTCGAGTATTTTTTCGAGGAGTGCTAAATCCGTGGAGAACGTTCCGTCAAATAACAGCTCTTCGCTCTTTCTCTTTGCTTCCGTACGGTCATGTTCGCGGATTCGTCTTTTGCGCCGATGGGCATCGGCGTGAGAGAACACCAAGGGCAATTCCTCAAGGTCAAAGGGTTTGGCCAAATAATCCGAAGCTCCCAACCTAAGGGCCTCGACTGCTGATCGAACTCCGCCTTCCCCCGTCATAAGCACCACTAAGGTGTTTTCGGGAACTGCTTGCTCCTTCAGCAGGTCTAGGCTTTCGCCATCGGGGAGGTTCAAGTCGAATAAAGCGCAGTCGAAGAAGAGTTCCTTCAGGGACTGTCTAGCTTCCTCGATACTTGCTGTATCAGTGACTTCAGCTCCCATCTTTTCCAGCACCGCAGTTATCCTCTTGGCCAAGAGAGTCTCGTCTTCAAGCAGAAGAACCTCCTTGTCATGAAAGAAATTCGAGTGATTCCCGTGGTCGTTCATTGTTATAATCCTTTACATGAACCAGGCTTGGAAGAAAGACTATTTTTAATATGTGAATCAGGGACTGCTGCATCTCCATGTTGAGATAGTTTCCGATTTCTTGCCTTTTTCTTGACGGATAGGTGTTGTGGAGAAAGTTTTCTTATATGCCTAAACCCGAACCTGAAAAACTTTCAGCTGATGAAGCTCGAGTCGAGGCTCTGCGAGTAGTGGCGGAGGACCGTTTCCCATACCTTGCCACCTCGGATGCCGACCAACCTCGGTTGCGTCCCGTTTCGCCTGTGAAAACGGACGCTTTCACCGTGTATGTCGCCAACCTAAAAAGTTACGGCAAGACCGTCGAAATCGCAGCTAACCCGAAAGTGGAGCTATGCTACCTCGACAAGGGCCACGATCAAGTGCGAATCACTGCAGTAGCGGAGGTGTTGAAGGAACGGGAAACGTTGGAGGCGATATGGAATGAGAATCCGCTTCTTCGTCAGTATCTGGGTAGCGTGGATAATCCTGAGCTAATTGTCTACAAGATGGTTCCGGATCGGGTGCGGTTCATGCGGGAATGGGCTCTGGAATACCACGAAGTGGCCCTTTGAATCACTAGAGGGAGTGCAGTCCGCGACCATCGGAGGCAAGGGCGGCTTCCTTTAGTGATTCAGACAGGGTGGGATGTGCATGAATTGTTCGGGCGAGGTCCTCCGCTGAGCCTCCGTATTCCATGTGGGCTACTGCGGATGCGATGAGCTCGGAAGCGTTGCGGGCCACGATCTGGACGCCTAGCAGGCGATCCGTCTCGGCGTGGGCGACGACCTTGACCAGACCTTCCGTGGCATCGGTGGCGAGGGCACGACCGTTGGCGGCTAGAGGGAATGTACCGCAACGAACCGGGATATTACGTTCCTTGGCATCTGCTTCTCCTAAACCGACGTTGGCGATCTCGGGATCGACATAGATTACGCCCGGCACTAGGTCGTAGTTCACATGACCGGATTGTCCCGCGAGGATCTCGGCGCAGGCTACGCCGTCTTCTTCCGCCTTGTGAGCGAGCATGGGGCCTGGGATTAGGTCACCGATTGCGCGAATGCCGTGGACATTGGTCCGAAACGCCTCGTCCACAGTTACGCTGCCTCTTTTGTTAGTGACCACTCCAACTTCCTCCAAGCCAAGATCGTCGGAGCAAGGGGCGCGTCCTACCGCCACAAGTACTTTGTCCGCTTCGAAGGTGATGTTTCCCTTGGGGCCTTCTGCCCGCAGGGTTACTCCCGATTCTCCTATGTCCACTCCCGTTACCTTCGTCGATAGGGAGAATTTCAATCCTTGCTTTCCAAGGATTCGTCGGGCTGCCTTTGCTACGTCGGGATCGAAACCGGTGGCGATCTCGGGCAGGAATTCGATGACGTCCACTTCGGAGCCGAGCCTTGCCCATACGGACCCGAGCTCGAGACCTATGGCTCCTCCGCCTATTACGGCAAGTTTGGCGGGGGCTGAGTCGAAGGCGATGCCGTGGTCGCTATGGACGATGCGTTCGCCGTCGTAGGGCATGAATGGGAGTTCGACCGGTTTTGATCCTGTGGCCAAGATTATTTCCTTTGCCGCCACGGTTTGAATTCCTTCTTTGCCGGATACCTCGACTTGACCGTTGCCCAGAAGTTTGGCGGTGCCCGTAAGGATCTCGATGCCGCGTTTTTCGACAAGCATGCGCACCCCCTTGCCGAGTTTGTCGACCACGCCGTCCTTTTTCTTCATTAGGGCGGAAATGTCTATGGAGACCTCTTTGGCAGTTATTCCGTGCTTTTTCGCCCCGTGGAGGAGTTCGTGATAAATCTCCGTGGAATGCAGGAGTGCCTTGCTTGGAATGCAGCCGACGTTCAGGCAGGTTCCGCCAAGTCGAGCGTTCTTTTCGACGATCGCCGTCTTCAGGCCGAGCTGGTCGCAACGAATGGCACAGACATAGCCCCCGGGACCAGCTCCGATGACCAAAACATCGTAGGGAATTGCTTTGGGCATCGTATCTAGATTTCGAGCGTCAGTCGCACGGGGTTCTCAAGAGCTTCCTTCATTTTTACCAGAAAAGTAACCGCTTCGCGACCGTCGACCACTCGGTGATCGTAGGATACGGCGAGGTACATCATCGGACGTATG
>CALBIN010000053.1 GCA_937893275.1 uncultured Opitutia bacterium
TGGGTAATTATTCGGTACGGTCTACCAACTATCGTTTTATCCAGTACTTTGACGGTTCCCGTGAGCTCTACAATCTGAGAGATGATCCTCATGAATGGAACAATCTCATCGATAATCCTAAGATGAAAAAAGTTATCCAGGAACATGCATCCTTTATTCCGCAAAAACAACATCCCATTCTTCCCGGGAAATCCACTGGGCATAAGGCTTATGCCGCAGCGAATGGAAAGCTAAAGAAATAGACAATCGAATCATGGATTCTCTTTTCAGAATACATGCAACCATTGTTAGTCTTTTATTTGTTCATCTTGTTGTAAGTGCTGATACGCCAAGCATGATCTTTTTAATGACGGATGATCAGGGTTGGGGGGATGTTGGATACAATGGCCATCCCAAGATTAAGACCCCACATCTTGACGACATGGCCGCGAGTGGTCTTCGGTTCGATCGTTTCTACGCCGGTGCATCTGTTTGCAGTCCAACTAGGGCAACCTGCATGACGGGCCGTTCGAATTGGCGTGTAAGCATCAATGATCCATCGCGGGCAGATGAGGAACACTTACCGCAGGAAGAAATTACTTTGCCTGAGGCCTTAAAGGAAAAAGGCTATGCAACCGGACACTTTGGCAAGTGGCACTTGGGTGGTTTCGATGAAAAAATGGCGAAAGGACCGGTCCATGTGATGCCGCCATGGAAAGCAGGTTTTGAAGAATGTTTTTCAACCTTCAATGTTTTAGTAACCCACGACCCCTATGCCAAAATCGGCAAGCACGGCATCGAGGGTTTGTATTGGCACAACGGGCGTAACATCCCGTTCGAGGAGGGGCAAAAGGATCCTACTCTGCGTGGCGACGACGCGGCCATCGTGATGAACAAGGCGATTCCTTTCATCCGTGAGCAGGCCGAGGCAAAGAAACCCTTCCTTGCCGTAATTTGGTTCCACAATGTGCATACCCCTCTGGGCAAGAACCCCGAGCTGATGAAGCAATACGCGGACTGTTCGGTCAAGGAGCAGATCTACTATAGCAACATCACCGCGGTGGACACCCAGGTGGGGGCTTTGCGGAAGGCGCTTCGTGAACTCGGCGTGGCGGACAACACCATGGTTTGGTTCACCAGCGACAACGGCCCCAACCTGAAGGCCAAGAAGGACATTATGTACGGCAAGGCCCAGGGAGGTCATTTCAATTACACTCCGCTAGGTTCCACCGGGGCCTACCGCGGTTGGAAACGTTACCTCTACGAGGGTGGTATCCTCATGCCCGGCGTCCTCGAGTGGCCCGCCCGGATCAAGAAACCTTTCTCTACCGATGTGCCCGCCGTTACCAGTGACTATTTCCCCACCGCCCTCGCCGCCGCCGGCATACCGTTGCCCGACGACAGGGACTACGACGGCATCAATCTGTTGCCCTTGATCGATGGAAAGATGAAGGAGCGCAAGGGAATCGGTTTCCATTGCCGCGGCATGCAGGCCTGGGTCGAGCGGCGCTACAAGGTCATCCGCTTGGCTTCCAAGAAACACGACCCCAAGCCATGGGAACTCTATGACCTGCTGGCCGATCCCTTCGAGGAGAAGGACCTCGCCAAGGAACGTCCCGAAGTAGTCCAAAGAATGGACGAGGAATTCACGGTCTGGGCGAAGTCTGCCAAGGCAGATGAGCAAAAGGTCCTCGACAAGTACCACCCGCCGAAGCCCAAGGGCGCCAAGG
>CALBIN010000054.1 GCA_937893275.1 uncultured Opitutia bacterium
GAGACATCACGTTTAATTTTCTAACCATTTTATTTATAAAACCTCATTTCTTCAATCTTGCGAACAGTCAATGATCCAGGTGCACTTCGTCTTCCCCTTGGTACTCCCTGAGAGATTAATCGGCTAATCTCGGCTTCACCCATTGATTGGCTTGCGCTAGGTTGAAGCCTTTCGAATGTAAACCTCCTTCTATAAAGTATTTGTTTCTTCCGATGAGACATTTTGCCACGCATTTCTTTGTCCACACATTCGCATGCCTTTGTTTGCTGGGGAATGGAAATGGCGAAAAGGCTAGCGACCATTGGGCCTTTCAGGCCGTTTCCGATCCCGAACTGCCTCGGGTGAGGGATCAATCATGGATTCGAAACGGTATCGACTCCTTCATTTTGGCCAAACTCGAAAGCAAGGGCATTCCCACTCCCGATAGGGCGGGCAAGTCCATTCTCGAACGCAGACTTTCTTTTGCCCTGGTAGGTTTGCCACCCTCCATTCTCGACCCTCAGGACAGTTTCCTCGAACAGCTCGAGGCATTGTTGGCGTCTCCTCATTACGGAGAACGGTGGGGGCGTCATTGGCTTGATGTCGTGAGGTATGCTGATTCCAATGGATTGGACGAAAACGCCGCTCATGCCAATGCTTGGCGATATCGTGATTACGTGGTCAGATCCTTTAACGAGGACAAGCCTTTTGATCGCTTCATCACCGAGCAAGTGGCTGGCGACCTCCTCCCCGACAATGGTGACTTCTCGGTGCGTCGAAACAATCTCGTGGCCACAGGTTTTCTTGCCGTCGGCCCGAAGTTATTGGCTGAACCCGACCTGGTGAAGCTGGAAATGGACATGATAGATGAACAAATCGATGTTCTTGGTCGAGCTTTCCTAGGGCTGACTCTCGGGTGCGCTCGTTGTCACGAACATAAGTTCGATCCGATTTCAACTGAGGAGTATTATGCGCTGGCAGGAATTTTTAAAAGTACGCGAACCATGGAGTCATTGAAACGACCTGCCAAATGGGTCGAAAACCTCCTTGCCAATTCCGAGGAACAAAAGCTATCGAAAAAGCATCAGGATCTGATTGAAGCCCAGAATGCAGTTGTCGTTGCTTATCGCGAGCGGGCTAACCAAGAGCTTTTGGCTTCCGGCAAATTCAGCAAGTTGCCCAAAAAAACCGAGGCGCACTATCCTGAGCCAACTCGCAAGGAACTGGAGAATTTGGAGAAAACGCTCAAGCTGTTTAATGAATCCTCGCCCAAGTTGGATTTTGCGATGGGAGTGCAAGAGGGCAACGTCACTGAATTGCCTGTTTTCGTAGGGGGAGATCCCGATGCATTGGGCGAAATCCAATCCCGGGGCTTTCCAGCATTGATTTCCATCCCCGAAGCGAGAGTGCCCGGAATCGACGAAAGTGGGAGGCTAGAGCTTGCTGCTTGGCTGACTTCTTCAAGGAATTCCCTGATTGCTCGTGTAATGGTAAACCGGATATGGCGTTGGCACTTTGGCTGGGGAATCGTCGAAACGACGGATAATTTCGGGTTGCTTGGCTCCAAGCCCACCCACCCGGAGTTGTTGGACTGGTTGGCTTCTAGGTTTATAGAGGATGGATGGTCGATCAAGGCCTTGCACCGCCTAATCTTGAGTTCGGAGACTTGGCGGATGTCTTCTAGACCTCATTCCATAGCTTCAGAAAAAGATCCGGAAAATAGGTTGCTTTCCCGTGCACCGGTTCGGAGGTTGGAGGCCGAGCTCATAAGGGACTCTCTGCTGCATCTGAGCGGAGAGCTTGACCTAGCACTCGGTGGGAGCACTTGGTCGTACGAGAACCGTAAACTCGTCTTTAACCACACTTCCGAGGACAACACCAACTACCTCACCAACCGCCGATCGATATACTTGCCTGTCATCCGTAACAATGTGTACGACTTGTTTCAACTTTTCGATTTCCCCAATCCCAACTCAATGTGCGGAGACAGAACCCCAACCACTACTCCTCAACAAGCTCTTTACCTGATGAATAGTCCATTGGTCCGGCAAGCTGCCTTCGGCTTTTCTCAGAAGGGCTTCGGTTCCGATCCAAAGGTTCGTATTCACCTTCTGTATAATTCCGCCTTTCATCGTGATGCTGAACCTGATGAGATCCGCCAGTCGCTTCGCTTCTTGAAATCTTTTTCTTCGAAGTCGGAACCTTCGGACAAATGGCATGCCTTTGCTCAATCGCTCATCTGTTCCAATGAATTCCTATATCTCGAATGAGTACTAATTCGGATTCACGATTATTGTCACGTCGCGAAAGCCTTCGCAATGGGGCTCTCGGTTTTGGGTATCTTGCGCTTTCGTCCATTCTCGGAAATGCA
>CALBIN010000055.1 GCA_937893275.1 uncultured Opitutia bacterium
CATGATCAAACCCTCCCTCACGAAAACGCTAAGACTTCACATTTCTGCTCTATGTGCGGCCCGAATTTCTGCTCTATGCGAATCACCGAGGACGTGCGACGATATGCTGATGAAATGGGTCTCGACACCGAAGACGCCTTGAATTTCGGCATGCAGGAGAAGGCTGATGAGTTTCGTGCTCTTGGTGGCGAAGTCTACTTGGAGAAGAATACCGAGTGAATATTACCGTAAACGATGAGACTCGCGAGGTTTCAGAGGGTTGCGACCTTGATGAAGCTCTCTCCTCCCTAGGCTTTTCGTCGACGAATGGATGTGCCGTTGCCTTGAACGAAGAAGTGATTTCCAAAGAAAATTGGGTGAGTCGAAAACTGACCAATGGCGATCGTATATTGATCGTCCAAGCTACTCAAGGAGGGTGATTTTACGATGGAAGTGATTCTCATTTCTTCGCCGAGTAAGAAAAAAAACGAAGTTTCTACGATCCGAAGAATCTTCGAAATGGGCCTGTCTCGGTTGCATGTGCGGAAACCTGATTGGTCTTTGGACGAACTTCGGAAGTTTCTTGATGAATTTCCTGACGAGTGCATTGAGAGAACGGTGATTCACAGAAGACCCGAATTATTGGTCGAATATCCATTTGCGGGGTATCACTTATCTTCGAAGGAGCAATATTTGGAGAAGAACGCTCATGGTACAATGAGCCGATCGTTTCATCACCTTGAGGAGTTGATTACTTCGAAGGAGAAACTCGATTATGCCTTTCTTGGTCCCATTTTCGATTCGGTTTCAAAGCAAGGTTATAACTCAGCATTTCCTGCTTCTCAACTTAGGTCGTTTTTTGGCGATCGTAGAATATTGCGGGTTGAACTTCCCAGAATTGTAGCTTTGGGAGGAATCGTTCCCGAAAAAGTAAGGGTCTCGCTTTCATTGGGTTTCGATGGGGTTGCCGCTCTCGGGGGAGTTTGGGGAAGTCGCTATCCGCAAAAAGCATTTATGCGATACCGAACGGCTATTCCATCGCGCAGTGCTCCGGAAAACAGTTCTTGGCTTGAGGATATCTCAACGAACGGACAAAATGTCTCTTCGAGACCATGATTTTTCCTCGATTTCAATGTTTGACGACTGATTTATCAGATGTTTCCCACGCCGAACAGACTCGAGCCTTTTGCGGAGCCGGTGCTCGCTGGGTACAGATCCGTTCGAAATCCCTCTCTTTTTCTGAATATCTTATTGCTGCCCAGTCCTCCGCTCGTGTTTGCCAAGAGTTTGGGGCACTTTTCATCGTGAACGATTCGCCTGATGTAGCTTTGCGTGCTCAAGCTGATGGGGTTCACCTCGGAAGTAATGACCTGTCGCCCAAATTGGCTCGAGAGATACTGGGGCCAAAAGTTTTGATTGGCGGTACAGTAAACTCAATGGTGGATGCCGAGGTTTTAGTTGCCGATGGCGTTTGCGATTATGCTGGAGTCGGACCTTTCCGTTTCACGGGGACGAAGCAAAATCTCGCCTCTGTCTTGGATTCGGAAGAATTACGATCCATAATTCTTGCACTGGGAACGATTCCTTCTTTCGTGATTGGCGGTTTAGAACCAGACGATGTCGACAATGTTTTGTCTTTTGGTGCCTATGGCATGGCAGCCTGCAACGCTTTATTTGAGGATGGGAACCCTTCCGCTTGCTGTATTAGCCGGTTTGTCGATGCCGTCAGCTCATCTTCCATCTTGGCCGCCTAAGGAATGAATCATGGATGACGCTCTTTTAATCTCTGGCGAAAGATTTAATTCACGTCTTTTTGTGGGGACTGGTAAATATTCCTCAAGCGAAGTCATGCAGGCTTCATTGGAATCTTCGCGGTCGGAAATGGTTACCGTTGCGCTCAAAAGGACAAATCCTTCCGCAAGTGAAGACTCTATCCTGGACTACATTGATTCCTCTCGATTTCGTCTTCTTCCTAATACTTCAGGAGTGCGGGATGCTACGGAAGCTGTATTTGCCGCAAAAATGGCTAGGGAGGCTCTAGGTACTAATTGGCTGAAATTAGAAATTCACCC
>CALBIN010000056.1 GCA_937893275.1 uncultured Opitutia bacterium
GTCCGCATCGTCTCATCGAAGCAAAGAACGTCATTCGCCAAGTAGCCTACGACTTGCAGGAAAAGCACGGCGTAGAGCTAGCCACACCCACCACCCTTCGCTTTCCTGACGGCCATTTCCAGAACTACGATGAGCCAACATAGTCCGACTGATCTACTAGAGGCGGCAGGAGAAGTCCGCAAGCAAGCTCATTCAAAATATTCGGGTTTTTCGGTTGGCTCCGCTCTTCTCAGCGAAGACGGAGAAGTTTTTTTGGGATGCAATGTCGAGAACGCCTCCTATGGACTCACGCTTTGCGCTGAACGCGTCGCCCTGACGTCGGCGATCACGGCAGGTCATCGTACTTTTCGTGCCATTGCCATCGCAGCCGACAAATTGGCTGCTCCATGCGGAGCATGTCGCCAAGTCTTGACCGAATTTTGTGGAGAAGATTTCCCCGTGTACATTGCCTCCGCAGACGATCTCGCCTCATTTGAAACCCACCTCCTAGGCAAACTATTGCCTGAAAGATTCGAACTATAGAAAGCCAACATTGAAAACATTTTCGTCAATCCTACTGCTGATCATTGCAAGCGTTCTTAACGCCAAACGGAAACCCGACGTCCTCCTCATCATGTCGGACGATATGGGCTATTCCGATCTTGGTTGCTTTGGCGGTGAGATACGTACGCCCAACCTCGACTCACTCGCCAAGGGTGGCCTTCGTTTTACGAACTTTTATAGCGAAAACATGTGCTGGGTGTCACGCGCATCCCTTCTTACCGGGGTCTACCACCGCACATCTCTTAAAGACGGTCACCTGCATCCGCGTTGCCCGACCCTTCCGGAAGCTCTTCGCTCAGCCGGATACACCACCCTCATGTCTGGGAAATGGCACCTTGCCGGAAAGAATGGAAAAACAGTTTATCCGAATGACCGCGGCTTTGATAACTTCTACGGCATCTTGGGTGGAGCAGCCAGTTTCTTTGCCCCATTTAGCCTCAGTCGAAACCGCAAGAACGTTGAACAGGAATTCCGCGACGACCCCGAATATTATTTCACGAGAGCCATAGCCGGCAACGCCCTTGATTTCCTCAAACAGATTCCAAAAGACAAACCGCTTTTTCTCTACCTGCCTTTCACTGCAGCTCACTGGCCCTTGCACGCACCCGAAGAAGATGTCGAAAAATACAAAGGCGCGTTCTCTCCAGGTTGGGACAAACTCCGCAAACAACGCCTTGAACGAATGAAGAATCTTGGCGTTGTCCCCTCAGGCATATCCCTCTCCGATCGCCATCCCAAAGTTCCCGCATGGAAAAACGAATCAAACAAAGCATGGCAACAACGCCGCATGGAAGTCTACGCCGCTCAAGTGACGATCATGGACGAGGCCATCGGGAAGGTCATCAACGCTCTCCGAAAAGCCGGTCGGTTTGAAAACACGCTATCTCTTTTTACGGTCGACAATGGAGGCTGTCACGTCGAATACGGTCCCACTCGGAAAGGCTCCTACCTACCTGGGAAAACAAGAGACGGTCGGCCCATGAAGCCGGGCAATCTCCCCAACCTAATGCCAGGGCCCGAGATAACCTATCAAAGCTATGGTTACGGCTGGGCCAACCTCTCCAACACCCCCTATCGCCTTTTCAAACAATACGACCACGAGGGAGGAATCCACACACCGATGATTGCTCACTGGCCAAAAGGCATCGTAGGCAAAGGCAAAACCGTAGATACTCTCTCCCACCTCGTGGACTTGATGCCTACTATTCTCGACGCCACGAAAGTAGCCCCCCCGAACACCTCCGGCGGCATGCCTCGCATCAAGTGGGATGGTCGGTCCCTCCTCCCATCTCTTCAAGGCAAGAAGCAACCCGATCCCGCGATACTATTTTTTCATCACGCCAAAGGGCGGGCCCTTCGTTCAGGAAAATGGAAACTGGTCTTCAATCGAGACAATGGGAAGAAGGCCAATTGGGAACTTTACGACCTTGCCAACGATCCAAATGAGATCAAAGACCTTGCAAAGGAAAATCCAAAGCAAGTTCAAGCTCTCGCCAAGTTTTGGGAAGCTCAGGAAAAGGCACTGCTTTCAAGAGGAAAAGACTAAAGCTTGCTCATAGGAATCCTTTCTAGTCACTCATTCCATTAGTGACGAGATGGCTGTTTCAAGCTATAGTAGAATTTTCCATTCAAATGACGATTCATCACCTAAATCTCACAATCCTGCTCGGCTTTATTTTGCCATTCCCAAATGCAACCGCTTTTGGCAAAAACGATTTCGAGGAATCAGTAAAACCTGTGTTGGCAAAGAGTTGCTTTCGTTGCCACGGGCCCGAAAAACAAAAGGGCAAGCTGCGATTGGATCAATTAGATCCCGACATGGTGAATGGCATTGGAGCTGAGACTTGGCATGATGCCTTGAACCAAGTGAACCTCGGGGAAATGCCTCCGGAGGATGAACCGCAACTCACCCCGGCCGAACGAACCACACTCACGGAGTGGCTTAATACCGAATTGAAGCGTGCCGCCAAAGCCCGTCAAAAGACAGGAGGGCAAGCAGTGCTACGGCGTCTCAACCGGGCGGAGTACCAACACACCATGACCGATCTGTTGGGCTTCGAAATGGATTACAGCGAGAACTTGCCGTCCGATGCCCGATCACCAGAGGGCTTCAAGAATAACGGCGCGTCTTTGGGCATGACTGCCCTGCAAGTCGAAAACTATCTGAAGACTGCGCGGAAATCCTTGGACTTTATCCTTGTCGAGGGTGAGCAGGGAAAAAAGGAAGTCGCCGCAATCAACCGAAACAATGGGGCCATGAAAGGTCCCAACAGCAGGAGGTTCAGCGGTCTCTCCTCGGATCGTCTTGGCCGGGTGAACTTTTGGCACGGATCCTTCAAGGGTTTGCCTCGGACAGGAAAATTCACCATTCGGGTGAAGGCCTCCACAGACCGCAAGCCCGGTCAACCGGTGCCCATTCTCTATGCCCAATATGGATATTTCGTGTCCGGATTAACCCTCAATATAATGGGCGATGCCGGAGAAATTGCGGTTACCTCGAACACTCCGGAGTATTATAATATTTCCGGATGGCCCGAGTTCTTTCCGCAACCAGAGGCTCGTGTGCCGGATGACAAGTTGAGCGGAATCATTGCCTTCCAAAACGCCCTCTTCGATGGTGAGGAGCCCCCCAAGGCGATCACCAAGGAAATCGTTGAGGAGCTTAATGCGGAGGCCACGAGGGAGAAAGTTGCCAAGTGGGAGAATACCTTGGCTGAACTTGTTGCCCAACGCGAGCTCTTCGAAAAGGAAGAACTTCCGAGCCGCTTCGATCAATGGTTGCAGAAGCTGCCGAAAAAGCCTCCGGCCAAAGCGGATTGGGCGATTCTCGGCAATGCCGAGCCAAAATCTCTCGAGGGAGCAACCTTCGTCCCGCAGACCGACGGCTCCTTTCTTTTGGCCGGACAGAACCCGAAGAATGACCGCTGGGTCGTGACGGCCGAGGTAGACTTGCCTCGTGTCAGGGCGATCCGAATCGATGCCCTGACCGACAAGTCGCTGAAGAAAAATGGGCCTGGCCGGGGGGGCAAGGGAAACTTCATCCTCAGCGACCTGCGTGTCTTTGCCAAGCCAATCGGCGACCAAGGCAAAGGCAAGCCGGTCAAGTTGATCAATCCCCGGAACGACTTATTGCAAGACAACAAAAAATTCTCCGCGGCCTTGGCCATTGACGACAATCCTCGTGGCACCGGGTGGGGCTCGGGCAACCGAATTGGCCAGAACCATGCCTGTCTCTTCGAGTTTACCGAAGCCGTCGAACACAAGGGTGGCATGGTATTCACTCTCGAGTTGGACTACCTAAACAAGAATCCCAGTCAAGTCATAGGAAGACCTCGCTTTTCTGCTTCTTCCTCTCCGCATCCTGAGCTGAATGGCGAGTCGAGCAGAGTGGAACTGATCAGCCTGCTTGTAGCCGTGGAAGCTTTGGGTGGTGTCGAGTCTCTCGACGAAAAACAGAGGCAGGCCCTAGTGCCCAAATATCGCTTCATAGACTCCAAGTGGGTTGCCCTGACCACGAAACTCTTTGCCTATGAAGCCCGCAAGCCTCTGCCGAGGATCAGGACGAAGAAGGCCAAGGTTTACCCCGAAGACCCGGACTTTCCCCGCATCATCATCGAGTCGGTCGAGTTCGTCCGCAACGACTACCCGTCCTGGCCTCCTCCGCTCCATCGAAGAATCATTCACGAAGGAGAGAACTTGTCCGATCCACAGGCGGTCAACAACATATTGAGCCGTTTCCTCCGCCGTGCGTGGAGACGGCCGGTCAGCGAGGAGGAAGTCAAAACATGGCAAGCCCACTTCGAGGCCATTCGGAAGCAGTCGGACACGCCCGTTCAGGCCCTCAAGGAAACCTTGTCGGCCACCTTGGCTTCCTCTCACTTCCTGTATCTCAGCGAACCGTTCAATTCGGATAACCCAAGAAAGCTCAACGACCATGAGTTGGCTGCCAGGCTCTCCTATTTTCTCTGGAGCTCGATGCCGGACCAGGAACTGTCTGACTTGGCTGATTCCGGTCGCTTGCTCGACTCTCAGGTGCTTGGTCAACAATTCAAGCGTATGCTGGCAGATACAAAGGCCGATCGTTTCGCCGACCAGTTCAGCATGCAGTGGCTCGATCTCGAGGGAGTCGACCGGGTAGCGATCAATCCGCAGTACTACAAGGACTTCGACAACAGTTTGAAGCCGGACATGGTGGGTGAGACCCAATCCTTCTTTCGGGAAGTTCTGCGCAGCAACTCATCGGCCCTGCAATTTCTGGATTCTGATTTCACCATGCTGAACGCCACCTTGGCCAAGCACTACGGATTGAGCGGACCGAAGTCCCAATTTTTCGAGCGGGTATCCTTGAAAGGAACGAATCGTCCGGGTGGCCTGCTCGGTCACGCTTCCACCCTCTTGGCCGGCTCGGACGGGGCGGACTCTCACCCGATCAAGCGGGCGGTCTGGATTCGGGAACATCTTCTCCACGACCCACCCAATCCGCCGCCACCCGACGTTCCCAGCTTAGAGAAAAGCGTGCCGGACTTTGAAAAACTTTCCGTTCGGGAGCAACTCAAGGTCCATAGTAATAAGGCAGCTTGTGCCGAATGCCACCGTGGCATTGATCCTTGGGGCATCGCATTGGAGCGATACGACGCCATCGGCTTGCCCAGGGAAAAAACGGCTACTCAAAAAAAACCAGTTTTCACAGACACAGTGCTACCGGGCAACCACCCAGTCACGGGCTTGGCCGATCTCCAGAAGTATCTCCTAAACCAAAGACGCGACCAGTTCTCCAATGCCT
>CALBIN010000057.1 GCA_937893275.1 uncultured Opitutia bacterium
CATGCGGGTGGTCTCCTGTCTCGCTATCGCAAGGAATTGGACGCCACGGTAAAGCTGATTTCGCTCACCGACGGATCCGCAGGTCACCACGAACGGGGACCCGAAGAGCTACGGGAGCTGAGGCGAGTTGAATCAGCGAACGCAGGAAAAGTGATCGGCGCCGAGTATGTCAACTGGGACTTGCCCGACGCCCACCTCGAAGCCACACTCGAAAACCGCGAGCGCGTTATCCGCGAGATTAGAACCTTCCGACCGAACCTCGTGCTTACGCACCGTCCCTGCGACTACCATCCGGATCACCGGGCCGTCGGGCAACTCGTACAGGACGCGTCCTATCTCGTCACTGTACCGAACATTCTCCCCGAAGTGCCTCCACTCTTCAACGATCCCGTCATTCTTTACATGCCGGATCTCTTCACAAGACCAGCTCCCCTGCGACCTGATCTGGTCTTGGACGTGGGCGAACAAGTCGATTCAATTGTCGCAATGCTGGCCTGCCACCGTACGCAAGTCTTCGAGTGGCTGCCCTACGAGGGGGGCATTCTCGATCAAGTACCCGAAGACGAGAACGCCAAACTCGAATGGTTGCTTGGCTGGTTTCACGGAGAAGTCGCGGAACGGGCCAATAGATTTCGCGATGCTCTCGTCGCGAACTACGGCGAGGAACATGGGGGTGCCGTCACCTTCTGCGAAGCCTACGAAGTAAGCGAATACGCCTCTCCCATGGACGAGGAAGGACGAGCCAAGTTATGGCCGTTTTGAAGAGGACGCACTAGACGAACTTCGTCAATCCCGGCATGGCAATGTGTACGGCGGGGGCCCGGCCCCACTCGTACTTCTCGGGGCCGAGGACTTCCTTGGAGTTGAGAGCCATGTCCCAAGTAATCTCCTGACCCGTGTAAGTGGCCATGCGCCCCATGATGGCGAGCAAAGTGCTCTTGGCCATGTATTCTCCGTTGTTGATTGGCTTGCCGGATCGAATGCTGGCGAAAAGTTCGTCGTGCTCGGTCTGGTAGATGTCGTTGTCCTCTCCGCGATACACCCACAGGTCCTTGCCCTTGGCATTGATGGTTACTCCATTGCGTCTCTCGGAAAAACGAGCCCGGCCGGCGGATCCTTGGACCTCGGCGCTCATGTTGCTTTTGCAGCCCTTCATCTGGCGGGTGTTACTGTACAGCTTGGCCCCGTCGTCGTATTCATAGACGATGGAATGATGGTCGAATATGTTGCCGTATTTTTTCTCCGTGCGCACATGCCGGCCACCCATGCCTACGGCCTTGATTGGGTAGGCCCCTTTGGCCCACGAGCAAACATCGAGAAAGTGAACATGTTGCTCCACGTTGAAATCGCCAGAAAGCCAACTGTAATAATACCAGTTGCGCATTTGATAATGCATGTCAGTCCAATCGGGTTGCCTTTCCTTGTACCAAATCGAACCACGATAGTCATTGGCCTGAAGAGAGAGCAGATCACCGATGGCACCGTCATGCAGTCGACGCACCAGTTCTTGAAAGCCATAAGAATGGCGAAGGCAAAGCCCGGAAACGACAGAAAGCTTTTTCTTCTTCGCAAGCTTACAGGAAGCAAGCACGGACCGAATGCCCGGACCGTCCACAGCCACTGGCTTTTCCGCAAAGACATGGACGCCCGCGTTGATAGCTTTCTCTATGTGAACGGGACGGAAGTGAGGAGGCGTGGCCAGAAGGACAACGTCCACTCCACTCGCGAGCAACTGATCGAAGGCATCGAAACCAACGAACCTCTTTCCCGCAGGAACTGATATTCTTTCAGAAACAGCCGGAATGGCGAGTAAGCGTTCGAGACTGCTATCCAAGCGATCCGAAAACATGTCGGCCATGGCTACGAGTCGAGTTCCCGTATCCGCCTGCAGCGCCTGCCGACAAGCACCCGTACCACGTCCGCCACACCCCACGAACCCGACCCTGATGACGTCGCCTTTCTTGACTGGGACAGCAGCCAATTTGGTCACTGCCACGGCACCGGCGGTGACAGCGGTCGATTGAGAGATGAAATTACGTCGAGTACATGCGCGTTCGAGATTCATAACTGTTTCACTTCTTGGCGGGTTCAAGGATGGCGTTCCGAAAAAAAACTTCGGGGCCCTCATTCTGAAAAAGGATACGACCGCCAGCGAGGAAAACGTCGTAGACCTGGTTCACGGTGAAACCATTCACCTTGATATTGATGC
>CALBIN010000058.1 GCA_937893275.1 uncultured Opitutia bacterium
CATCCTAATCATGGCTCCCATTGCCGGCTCCCTCCGACTGGTCACTCACCTCGACATCGACGCCGACGCCATCCGGACAGTTGTTGCAGATTGCTCCGAATATTTCGCCTAGGTAGAATTTCACCCATCGGCCCGCAACGCCGGGTCTTGCGTTCAATTCGACTTTAGGACTGCTTCTATTTTCTTTGGGATCTCGGGGTTTTTGAGATCCTGTTTTGCCGTCATCAAATGTATGAAATTGTTGGCCAATGTTTCCTCGGGATGGATTACGTAATCGGTGTTTCGGCCGATCTGCTCGAAAAACCCTTCCACCGCTTGATGGTTCCATAAGATGGGCTTTCCGTCCTTCAGGATGGCCCGGGAGGTTTTACGATCGATCGCCATGAGTCGGAACTGGAGATAGCGAAAGAACGAGCCGCCGGTCTTGGGATCGTACTTGGATGTGCGCGAGAACAGTACCGGGGCGCACCAGCGTAGCTCGCCATCCTGGGACACGCGGATGCAATGCTCGATCACCGGTGCGTCGGGGTTGCTTATGCGCCGGGGCATCATGTCCTCCGGCAACGAAACCGAGCCGCATTTCTCATAACCTATGATCCCGTACAGTTCGTCGCGCAGCTTGGGATTGCTGCGCGAAACGATGTGAAACAGCTCATGGTAAAACAACCGCTCCAAGCTCTTGGCCGATTGACGGATGAAGCGTTCGGGCAAGATGATACTCACTCCTCGCGTATAGGGTGCGGCCCCCTCGTCGTTGCCGGTGGTCTTTATGAGATGGATGCTCTCGGGCAGGTGATTGGCGAACTTGGCCAGTTTCGGCTTTGCCGCGGCGATCACTCGGAGCAGCTTTTTTTTGTCGGCTTTGTTCCACTCCAGCGCTTGGTCTTGGATGAAGGCAACATATTGCTCGGTCGAAACCGGGCCGGCCTGCTTGATTTTGGCAGCCCGCTCGAACGGGCTTAAGTTTTCAAGGTAAACGTCCTTCTTGGCCAAGCGAGCCTTAGCCTCGGCAACGGTGGCAAAGCGCACCGAACAACCCTTGGAGAGACGCAACCCGTTTTGAGCATCCTGAGCGGGAGCGAGGGCTGGTGACGATTCCTTAGAAACTTTCGAAGTAAGGGGAACGCCCTTAACTCCTGAACCAAAACCCAAAACCACTAGGGCGACTAAAAGATGCTTCATCTATCTTTCCGTTAATAAAATTCGTTGTGGAAAAGCGCTATTCTCAAGAATCACGCGATGCCTTCGGACTTCTTTAGTCGCTAAGGATTCAGTACTATCCGCGGGGCTCCCCTCGGCAACCTAGCGGATCACTTCCCTGACTTTTTCTTCCTCTTTTCCCAAGCTTCGCGAAAATCTTCGATCGTGAGTTTTGTAATCATTTTCGTTTCTATACCACGCTTGACGTCCGTAATGGACAGCTTGTTGGAGGATACCTTTAGAATATGATCCTTTATTAAATGCTGCCCACTGGTCAGAGGACTACCCCCAAAGGTTCCAATTTTCTTTCTGACTTCCGAAAACTCTTTGCCTCCATCTCCATTTACAAAAAGAATAATTCCCACCAGCACGTCGTTGAAGAAAGTAAGCTCTATGCTTCTGAGGCCCAGTTCTTTCACTTCCCGCTCCTGCGTGCATCTAGTCTTAATCGTCGCCAATCCATCTCGTTTTTTCCCGTCACTTGGCGGAACCGGCTCTAGTCCTTCTATCATTTTCAGAACTTCCCGCGCTTTTTCCGAGTTCATCCCGAATTCAAATCCATAGACGTCGGGGAAGGCATCGTCCTCAATTACCGGTTTCTCTTTTTCCTTAGCGGAAATTAGGGAAGCAAAGGAAAGCAGAGAGAGGAAACTGAAGGCATGAATGAGCTTTTTCATATTTTGATAAAGGTGTTGTAGGCGCGAGGGGGATGTTCCTCGAACCGGAAAAGCATAAAGTCAACGTCATACGAACAATTCCCTCAACTGCTCACGGTTCATACTCAATGGACTTTTGACAGTCGGGTTACCAAATCCTCTCGACCTTGCCCGTAGGTACTCCAAGGAGATTCGACTCCGGTGATTCGGAGAAGCTCTCCGAGGCCCGGTCCCAGATCAAACGATACACTGTTGTTGCGTAGCTTCACGTCGCCCCAGCCTCCCTTGTCGCGGTCGAACATTTCGACTTGCGGCTTCTTGCCTTTGGTGGGTTGTGTACGCCGGACCGACCTTGGTCAAAGAGTACGCCAATCGGCAGGCCAACTACGTGCTTCACTCGCCCAAGTTGACCGCGCGGTTTGCCATGTTCAATGGTCTGTGCTCCCATCTCGCCGACGACGACGGCACGGTGCGACTCGATGGTTCGCCGCTGTTCACGATGTCCGACGGGGAGACGCCACTTCTGTTCGAGAAGCAGAAAGTAGGTTACACCTGGCCGATTGAATCGCCAGCCAATATCATTGGGGACTCTGAAAAACATAAGTGCCGCTGGCAGGCATTCTTCTACGGTGGCCGGATGTCAGTTCGACTGATCCCGGAGTGGTCCAGGTTTGAAGGAGCGCATCATCGGACATCGTTCGAGATTCCCGGCCGCTGGAAATCGCCCGGTGGTCCGCCGCGCTGGAAGCGGATTGTCGGCGTGGATGAAAAAGGGAAAGAATCCGACGTCCGGCCCGGCGCAAAGCTGAAGGTCACGGCAGCTGAACTGGAGTTCCCCGGCGGCAAGTGGAATCTGGCGTTTCAGTTTCAACCGCCCCAGCACATCACCTTCGAGGGGACCGGCATGAAGTTTTCCGTTAACAGTTTCACCAAGGACAACTGGCAGGTCGGCTTCGTACGCCCCGATGGGTTCGACGTCTGGCGCGGCAAGAAGAAGCTGGCGGCAAGAGTCAAAAAACAGCCAGTGGACATTCATGTGAAGGCAGGCGATGGACGAGCCGTCCAGTCGGCAATTGACAAGGCGGCCGTCGTCATTCGCGGTCACCACCATGACCTGGTATTCCGTCAGAACACGATTGGTCACGAAAAGCCAGCGGACGAGTGGCACGCTGGCATCCTCGTTAGTCGACATGCCACGGGATTTCAGTCCGCCGACAACCAGTTCCGGCACGTCTAAACTGACGTCGCCCGGCAAAAAGAGTGAAAAGCGTTTCGATGTCTGGCATGCCGAAGCGTTTTAGATGTCAGGGCTTTGCAAAGCCCCAAAGTAAGTCTCTGTTCGGCACGTTGGGTGTTACTGTATTGTGGTCATACTCGGATCACAGACTTCTGCAGTGATGGGTTGTGTTCTCGCGTTGTCGGCGCTCTTAATGATCATTGTCGCGACGCAAAAAGCCGCCCTTGAGAATGACTACTTTGAGTGCTCGGATGCCTCTGAATTTCCCAATTCTTTCTCCATCATCGCAAAGATTTTATCGAAATCGTCACGCATAGCTTCCTCGGCCAAGATTGGATTGGTGGGATTAACTTGAGCAGGCGTGGCGGAGGCGTAGGGTGTGGCGTATGAAAGCAACCCTTTTATTGATTATGGCTATGCCGTTGGTGGGGTGTGGAACGACCTCGTGGGTCTCTGATCTAAGCGACCCTAATAACAACAGGATTGAGCAGAAGATTCGGCTTCAACTCAAGAAACCCACTGGCGAACTCACCAAGGCGGACTTGGAGAATTCAATGGTTTTGTCTCTCTCTAACAATCTACTGGCCGAGGTTCCGAAGGAACTGGAGAAGCTTACGCAGTTAACGTATCTGTATCTCGACGACAACAAACTGACCGATGTGAAGGGCTTAGAGAAGCTCACGCAGTTAAAGGAGTTGAATCTCTACAACAATCAACTGACCGACGTGAAGGGTCTGGAGAAGCTTACGAAGTTAAGATGAACTTCCAAACAGCAACCATTCTCGTTGCATTAATTGTGTTTAGCGGCAGTGCTCCGCACCTTGATGCCCAGGATGTTCGTCTGCTGGACGGTCCCACAGTTTTACACGCGAACATTCGCGATCAATGGGGCGGGCAAACCTATGGCTACCTGCTTCAAGGCAAGCGCGGCCTCTTCTGGTCGGCAAGGCCCCATGACAAGGGAAAAGGATCCCCGACCTTCCTCATCGGGCAACATCCGACCCCCGGTTCCACACTGCCGTCGGCGGTGACTCGGATTCGCCTCGAGGACGACAAGCTGAAGGCCTGCAATCAGCCGCAGATGATTCGTACGCCGGACGGGTATCTGCATGTCTTTGTAGGCGTGACCAAAAAAGAAAACCAGAAAAACTATGCGCCCGGCAAGATCCTCTACTATCGCAGCGACAAGCCGGAGAATATCACCACCTTGGTAAACAGAAGCTCGCTGATCCCGACTAAGCCCTACGGGGATTTCCATCTGAGGATGAATGTGGGCATTGGTCCCCAGGGCAAGCGAATGGCGTTGGTCATTCTGGCGATTTCCGACGACGGCAGTGTGCGCTTCAATACACCGGTGATCTTTATCGGCGAGCGGAAAGGTGCCGATTTTGTTTTCCGGAAACCCGTTTCTTATGCGGAGCCGATGAGCCTGTTCTATCCCCAGATCGCTGTTACAGAGAAGGGGATCATCGTCGTCGGCCAGATTTGGGATCACGCCGAGCGGCTTAAGACTCGGCTCTTACACCTTGATTGGGATGGCAAGCTGGTCCATCGGCAAGACTTACCCGCCGAAGCGGACGGTCAATACTTTTCCCTCGACCTGCGTCCCGACCCGGCTGACTCGGACCGGCTGATCGTGTACTACAACAAGCTGCCCAAGGATCGTAAGGACTGCCGTCACGAGTTTTGGGGGTACACGGTGAGCGGGAGAAAGTTGCGGCTGCTGGCCTCCTTAAAAACCGAGCACAGCTGGGCAAACACGGGGAAGTGGTTCCCGGGCACCAAGAATTACTCTGTGTTCGTCAATAACCCCAGCATGGGCCGGCTGGCGATCTGGGAAGGTGACATTCTAGGCGGCGCCACAGTCACCCGAAAGTATCTGCCGGGCGCCGATCCGGTCGGCCATGGCTACCAGGCCTCGTACTACCTCTTTGTTCCCAACCCGCTCCAGGGTTCCGTAATCACACCCCTAGAATTATTTGTGGCCAGCAACTGGTTCAATCCTGGATGGGACGCCAAAGCCTCAGGCCCCGGCTCCCTGCTGCTCTGGCGTTTTAAAATCGCCCCCTGAGAAGGATTTGTGACCAGTGTCCCGTGAAGGCCCATGAGGCATCGTCGGTCACCCAGCTCGCAAGTCCCTTACCCTGCTATCAACCCCCTTTCTCCCCATCTCCGATCCCTTCACGGCGCCCTCAAGCTCCCCACGCAGTCACGGCTTAAGGGACTTTCTATATACGAGCATTCCGTTTCTTTCCCATACGGTTGCCTTGTCCGGCCCGAATATTGCGGAAGGTCTTGGTTGGCCGGAGATACCCATGCGTTGGCCACGGCGCTGAGGCTGCTTGGGTTTGGGAAGAAAAAACGGCGCTCCGTTCGGTTCCGGTCGCTCCCCGCGCAGGCTCCGC
>CALBIN010000059.1 GCA_937893275.1 uncultured Opitutia bacterium
AGTGCGCTTTCTCTAGGCACAAGTGCCCTGAGCCGATTTCCCACCTTTGTCATTGCGAGGAGGGACAAAGTCCCGACATGCCAATCCAGCGGATCCATTAGACCGCGCCCCCATATCGCACCGCATCCAGTCTCTCCCTTGTCATTGCGAGGAGCGTAGCAACTCGGCAATCCAGCGGAAGTGTAGGCACCTGTCCATCGTTCGGGGCATCACGCACCACGATTCTGACTGGATTGCCAGGCACATTGTGACTAGCAATGACAGCATTGTGAAGATGCGGCATGCAATTCTCGAGTAGCATTAGGCATTAGTCGTCCCTTGACCCGTTCGGCGCTTTAGTCCAAAGTAATTTCCAGACTTCTGCGGTGTTCGAGAAGCACCTTGGTTCTTTTCCTTTACTCTGTTATTATAAGGGAATCATTCGTTAGGCGTTGGATGTCATGCCGTAAATCGGAAGACAAAAGGCGTCACGAAGGTGCCCACCTAGACCTTGAAAGGTCAAAGAACCTATGACCGCGACGCACGGCACACGTGGGAGTCTAATTTTTCAAATTAATGAAAATAACCGATGTACGGGCCTTTCTTTTATCTTGTCCCATGCCGAGTCCGGTCAGGCTTCCCTTCCACGGGGGCGAGCGTACCATCCTGAAACGGGACGCCCTGTACGTAAAGGTATCAACTGATACGGGGCTAACCGGGTTTGGCCCCGGGGCGGCGTCCGAGACGACGGCGTCGATGGTGAACGACGGGTTGCGTGAGTTGCTTGTTGGGCGGGAAGTCGGGGATCCATCGGGCTTCTCCGCTGAGGCCTTGGCCAAGTTCGGATCAAAGGCATTTGTCGCAGCAGGAGCGGTGGAGGTGGCTTTGTACGACTTGTGGGGCAAGGCGGAGGGTTGCTCGGTGACCGATTTTTTGGGCGGACGAAAGCAGGATACCGTTCGTTGCTACGGCAGCGCCGGAATGTACCAGTCGGCAGAGGAGTACGCGGTAGAGGCCGCAGCCGTGTGCGAAGCGGGTTACGCTGCCTACAAGTACAGACCGGCTCTGGGGCCGGATGAGGACGTTCGAACGGTGCAACTGATGCGTGAGGCATTGGGGCCGGATGTGGGTATCTGCATGGATGCTCACGCATGGTGGCGGATGGGGGATAAGTCCTATGGCGCGGATACGATCGAGGAGATTGCCCTCGCCGTGTCCGACTTGGGGGTGACTTGGCTGGAGGAACCTTTGCCTGTCGAGGACAGGACGGCTTATGCTGATTTTCGGGACAAGAAGATCGTCCCCGTGGCAGCGGGCGAGCACGAGCACGACGTGGAGGGCTTTCGGGAACTAGTTGATGGCGGGTGCGTGGATTTCGCACAAGCGGACGTTTCCCACCATGGAGGCTTTTCGGGACTTTCTGAAATTCTACGCCTATGCGAAAGTTCGAAGGTAGCCTTTGCTTTTCATAACTGGGGCACGGCATTGGAAACAGTGGCGGACGCCTTGATCGGATCTTGCTTTTCTCGTGGGACGGCAGCTTGGCTGGAGTACCCTGAGTACGCTCATCGCGATTCGCGGGTAATGTATCCTTATTCGTTGTCGGACGAATTGGTTCCCGATGCGCCTCGTCCCGTGAATGGGGAGCTTGCGTTACCCGATGGTCCCGGACTAGGCGTGACGGTGGACGAGGGGATGCTCGACAAATACCCGTATCAGCCAGGCCCGTGGAGTATTTTCGAGTTGGAGTCGCCTCCGTCCAAGTTGGCCCTGAGCGGGGATCACGCCCTGCCTTGGGCGGATGAAGCAGGAGGGTAGGGCGGTTATCCCGTTCAGGGACCGCTCTCGAGTTCCCAGCCCGTTTTTGCTCCCGCCGCCCGCAACGCATCCGCTGCGACACCGTCCTTGCGAGCGATGGCCCAGTCCAGGGCGGTGGCCCCGCGTTCGGCGTGACGCGCATTCACTTCGAGCCCGAGGTCCAGAGCCTTTGCTAGAATCCTGCTGTTCCCGGACATGGCTGCGGCATGAACGAGAGTGAGCCCGAGTTCATCCTTGATTCTGGGGTCGGCTCCTTTTTCGAGAAGGTAATCGAAAGCATCCGATTGTCCGCCCGATGCTGCATATAGAAGAGGTGTCGCGCCCCATCCGTCGAGAGTGTTGGCATCGGTGGAGTTATTGTTGGGAAACTGGGAGCGCAGGGCTGCGAGGTCGCCGATGCCGGCCGCGATGTGCAAGTTGTTTCGCGGGGGAGCTCCACGACGTTTGAGAATGGTGACGAGAGCTTTGTGTCCGCCAGATGCCGCGTACTCGACGAGCCCGTTTCCTTGCGCATCGGTGGCGTTCACGTCGGCGCCATACGCGAGGAGAAGATCGAGCGTACCCGGGTTGCCGATACGGGCGGCTTCCATTGCGGGTGTGGCGCCATCGTTATTAAGCAGGTCGATGGAAGCATTGCGGTCAAGCAGGAGTTGAGCGGCGTCCGGGTTTCCGCTCCATGCGGCCATGTGAAGGGCGGTGCGGTTGGAGTCGTCGCGCAGGTTTGGCTGCAAACCTGTGTCCAGACATACTTTTAAAACTCCAACCTTACCTTGCCATGCGCAGAAATGAAGAGGGGAAATGCCTCCGGCCAAGTTCAAGGAGGAAATATCGTTCTTTTCGAGAATGTGCATAATCGAAGGTAAATCATTTTTCAGTATGGCTTCATAGAAAGATCTCGTCATTCGCCGAACCGAAAGAGCCTCAAAGAAGGAGAACAGAGAAGATAGTCCGTTTTCCTCGGAATCAAGCCAAGTGAGCGTCAAGTCCAGCGAGTGAGGGTCGCTGCTGATTGTTAGCTGCTTGGCAGTCTCACAAGCGAGGGAGAAGGCAGGACGGTCGAGCAGGGAGGAGGAACCGGATTTCAATAAAGGACCAAGCTTGGCGAAATCTACGTGCAAGGCCGAATTGGCGCTCTTGAGCTTGGCGGGTACGACAAAAGGAGTGATGGTGGCGTTTGCATCCGAAGGTGGAGCAAGGGCAAAGAGATGGCCACCGGATGGATTGGGGAAGGATTGCCCTGTAGCTCCTCCCGAATCAAGTAATTGGGCGAACTGCAGAGCCCACGAAGCGGTTGCGTTACTTTCGGACACCGAGTCGGATCGCAAATGTCCCAGGAGGAAGTTCGCAAAGGGTTGGAGAAGGTTGTTTAAGCCGGTGGCCCCGAAGAAGGCGGCGGATTGTCCGGGGATGACCCCCCATTGCAAGTTTCCGGAGGGATTGGCAGGTTCGGTTCCGTAGCTTAAGTTCCGAACCGATGCAGAGAGAAATCCGGGAGCGGATCCTAAATCAACGGCGATACCGGACGCGGCAATATACAATCCAGCGGATGAAAAGCTCTCGACGAAAGATCGGAGATTTTCGGTGGAAGCGGAATAGGGTTGATCCTCAAGGATATTTTGGGCATGGGCGATGGATTCGGGTGATTCGCCCGTTACGATGGCACAACGGCCATGTGCAGTGACTACGGTGAATCCGGGAATGGATGCCTTTTCGTTTACTGAATTTGACGCGGTCCCCACGACGCTCGTTTCCGCCCCTTCCACGAAAAGGTAAACTGGTTCGCCTTTCGAAAAGAGGGCAAGGGGCAAGGGCGATGGGATGGTGAAGTTTCCTTCGAAACCTGAAGCGATCCAATCGGTCAGCTTGGCAACTGAAGGAGTTTCGATTTGTCCGGTACGAAGAGCGAGTATCAGTTCAGCTCCCTGGGGAGGCCCGAACCATGTTTGGGTGGCGGTGCCGTTAGCTTCAGTATGAGCGGTCGCGGTTCCGGTGGCGTTTGCTTCGGGACGGGTTGTTTGGTTTGTGTCGCCGAGATCGGTGGACGGAGGAGATGCCGGATCATCCGAGCAACCAACTAAGTTGAGTAGAAGAATCAAGCCGAGAAGAATAAGCTGTAATTTTTTCATTTTATATGGATGTCAAAACTTAGAATCCCGATAATCGGCCTCCGCCACAAATAAAAAATTCCGTTTGCGTGAAGAGAATGCAAAAAAATTCCGTTTTTCGAGCGATTACACTCTTTGCGAAGGAAGCGAGTACGGCTCTCATTCTCTTATTCGAGTTTTTTTCAGCAAACGGTAAGTGGCGACTTGCATTGTTTGAGAAACCTCACTAAGAGAAAGAATCAGTGGTGGATTTGTCGGTGGATTACAAAAGCGGTTCTGAATTCGTGGCTCCGTTCCCGGATGTAGTGCGTTCGTGCGAGAACGAACTCGGGAGTCGAGGTTTTCATTGTCGCGTGCGCGTCGTGCACGGAGGGGTTTGCATAACGCCTCTTTCCAATTCGCCGAGCAATCTATCTTTTTTGAAAGATTTCCCGGTACGAGAACTGGACTTGAGCGAATGCCCGATGAGCGACATCTCCTCTTTGGCAAACCTGCAGTTGGACGGGTTGTCTCTGGCAGGGAGCACATTGTCCGACCTGTCCCCGTTAAGGGGGATGCCGTTGGAATGGATAGACCTTTCGCGTACCTCTATTTCCGACCTCTCTCCGTTAAGCGAATCTCCCCTCCAGCGGCTAATTCTCCAAAGAACACCAGTGGAAAACCTCGGAGCACTGATCGAAAGCCCGATCACCGATCTCGATCTGGGGCTTTCGAAGATAACGAATCTGCACTTGCTTCAAAAACTCCCGTTAACCCGTTTGATTTTACTAAGAACGGAAGTGGACGACATATCCCCCTTGCGACACCTTGCTTTGGAAGAACTCGATTTGAGTGGTACC
The DNA here is from genome assembly GCA_937893275.1 of uncultured Opitutia bacterium. Classification (GTDB taxonomy): domain Bacteria; phylum Verrucomicrobiota; class Verrucomicrobiia; order Opitutales; family Seribacteraceae. Next base: position 4,742 of record CALBIN010000059.1, read on the forward strand.
GGCGTGACAAATATTCGCCCCTTGCGTGGCATGCCACTGCGCATTCTTCAGTGTAGAGCTACGCCAATTTCCGATCTCTCGCCCCTGCAAGGGATGCCTATAGAAGTTCTCAGGCTTTCAGGTTCGGCAGTGACTGACCTTTCGCCCCTTGCTAAATGTCCCGTCGAGGAAATCACCCTGACAGGTCTTGCCATAGATAACCTTGAACCCCTGTCCCGTATGCCCTTGCGTCGTCTTACGTTAACGGCAAAGGGGGTTTCGTACGATCAACTTGATTTTCTTTCCGGTCTGCCACAGTTGGAATTCTTAGGGGAAGTGGGAGATCCAGACGATCAAACACCGGAAGCTTTTTTGAAGCGAGTCGCAGCAAGTGACTGCGAGACATCCTAAACCAAATCAGGAAAACCATGTCAAAAGCTAGAAAAAGTGATCCATTCATAGAAATTAAACTTTTCATAGAAGCGAGAACGGCTTGTATGATCTACCCCGAACAAGCATGAACTTCTTCACCTTGACGATCGGTGCGGCCGCACTATTCATCGCGGGATGCGCGGCTTATTTCAGCGTAAGGGGAATAGCGCTGACGTTCGGTTCCGTCAGCGCTTTCACCATCCCCATAATCATCATGGCCTCGAGCTTGGAGTTCGGCAAACTGGTGGCCGCCTCCTTCCTTTACGGTCACTGGAAGACCTGCAACAAGGCCTTGCGTCTGTACCTTCTCATCGCGGTCGGGGTTCTCGTGTGCATCACTTCAG
>CALBIN010000060.1 GCA_937893275.1 uncultured Opitutia bacterium
GAGGCCCACGCGCTTGGTCGCATTGGTAGAAGGTAGGCTTTCGATGCCGCCAGTCTCGAATCAATTTTATATTACCAAGGGCGAGATGAAAATACGCCTCTCTCCCGATGACTCGCCTATTACTTCATCACGACATAGAACACTTGTGGGGAATTTCGTGCAGTGAGAAGCGCATTTCTGAGTCCATATCGGTTTTACTTAGTCTTTGCTGCAATAACTTGCGTTTTCTGTTCTCTCGCCGGTCGACTTGTCTACCTTCAGGTTGTTAAGGGTGACGCATTGAGATACTCGGCTCAGAATGCCCGGCAAAACTTTTCAGTTCTTCTGCCCCGTCGTGGCGACATCGTTGACGCTAAGGGGAATTTATTCGCTACGACTCAATCCTTAGTCGAAGTGGGAGTGGACCCACAAGCCGCTCAGGACGTGGATCTTATTAAGGTTTCTAAGCTGGCTGAATTTTTGCAAATCTCAGAGCAAGAAATTATCAAGGCATTTTCAAATAAGACTCGTCCGGGTAATGAATTCAGTGGGGAGGTTCGCCCTATTCGCTGGACAAAGATAGCCGATGACGTGGAGGAGGATGTTTACCGGCGATTGATGGAACTCGAAATCAAAGGAGTGTACGGTAACTTTAAGCATTCACGACTTTACCCGGGAAACAAACTCGCTTCACACGTAATTGGTTTTGTGAACAAGGAAGGCATCCCTTCAATGGGTGTTGAGAAGACGGTTGATTATTACTTAAGAGGTCAAGCGGGATGGCGTGAGTGGGAGAGAGATGGTCGCCGTCGGGAATTGTTGCAATACCGTACCAGGGAGGTTCCGTCGGAAGATGGACTGAACGTGGAGCTGAGCATCGATAGGATGATTCAGGACATGGCGGAGCGCGAGTTAGCTTCAGTTGTCAAGGAGTACAACCCGATAAGCGCGTGCATTATAGTAAGCGAACCATCTACGGGATACGTGTTGGCCATGGCTAATGCACCAGATTTCGATCCCAATAAATTCAACAAATATGAGATGGGGAATCTACGAAATCGCACCATGACCGATGTTTATGAACCGGGTTCGGTATTTAAGATCGTAGTTGCTGGTGGGGCAATGAATGAAAACTTGGTTACGGGAGAAAGTATCATCGATTGCTCAACTTCTATCACGATGCGTGGAAGTAGGAAGTATCGCCTACCTAGAGACGATCATCCTTTAGGTAAAATAAGTGTTGAGGAGGTAGTTGTCCAATCCAGCAACAGGGGAGCAGCTCAACTCGGTATAATGCTTGGGGCAAGTCGATTTTACGAGTACTGCAAAAGTTTTGGTTTCGGAGCCAGAACGGGTGTGGGGTTTAGGGGCGAACGGAGAGGTACGCTTCATCACCCAAAACGCTGGGATGGGTTGACGATTACTAGGATGCCCATGGGGCACGCAGTAAGCGTCACTCCAATGCAAATGCACTCAGCTATGTCGGCAGTGGCGAGTAACGGGATTTTGATGAAGCCCCAAGTGGTTAAGAGGGTGTATGATGCTGAAGGAAAAACGGTAGTTGAATTCAAGCCGAGAAGCATTCGAAGGGTGCTGCGAACGGAAGTGGCAAAAAACTTAACGGGTATGCTCGAAAAAGTTGTATCCGAGGGAACTGCTAAAAGAGCTAAAATCAAAGGCTATCTGGTTGCAGGCAAAACCGGGACGACTAAAAAAATAATTGAAGGACAATACTCAAATCGCCACCACATTGCGTCATTCGTTGGTTTCCTTCCCGCAAATGATCCTCGAATCGTAATATCCGTCATCGTTGATGAACCAAAGATGAAACCAGGTCGCATAGGTTATGGAGGCAGTGTGGCGGGTCCCGCTTTTCAACGAGTGGCAAAGGAGGTTATTGGCTATTTGGGCGTAAGACCAAATCAAACCGATGAAGAATTGGCGGCAATGCAAAACGGAAGGGCACGAGCCTTGTAGGATTTACAAGATAAACCGATCTGATCATGAAAACGCAACCTAACCAAATCACTGATCCTGCAACTGACTTCCGCGAGCGAATGCGCGGGATCATGCCATTGGGTGAACTTATGCCTGACACGGATTGCGATTTGAGAGGTAAATCCAGTTGCTTGATCAGCGATCTTGTAACTGATAGTCGCAGAGTTTCTCCCGGATCCCTCTTTTTCGCATTCTCGGGTTCTCGCGTAGATGGAAACTCTCACATACAGGAAGCCGTTGACCGTGGCGCCGCTGGGATCGTAACTGGTCTGGATCACGTTGAACATTCAGGGGTGGCGTCGCTACGTGTTTCCGATGCTCGGAAAGCATTGGCCCGTTTTGCTCGTCGTTACCATGGATGGCCCGATAAGAATTTACGTGTTTCGGGAATAACCGGCACTAACGGAAAAACTACCGTCACTGCTTTAAGTCGCCATCTGATGGAGCGACCCGGGCGTCCGGTTGGATTGGTCGGAACTGTTAAATACCATTTGGGAGACAGAGAAATTCCATCTTTCAAGACCACCCCGGAATCGGCCGATTTATATGCGATGCTGCGCAGTATGTTGGCGGCGGGTTGTTCTGAGGCAGTCATGGAAGTGAGTTCGCACGGTATACATCAATCTCGCGTGAATGGACTATCCATAGAAGTTGCGGCCTTTCTAAACTTGAGCCGCGATCACCTCGATTACCACGGTACGATGGAAGACTATTTTTCTGAAAAAAGAAGGATTTTCAATGGTGACAACGCCTCTCTTCCCAAAGTGGCCGTTATCAATGGCGATTGTCCTTACGGAAAAAGATTACTAGATGAGATTCCCACTCAAGTTCGAAGTATCACTTTTGGTGAAGCCCCTCAAAGTGATTTTCGCGTCCGGGATATATCTTTGTCTCCCGAAGGTACGGAATTTGTTCTGGATTGCCCCGAGGGTTCAATTGTTACCCGAAGCCCGATGCTGGGCCGTTACAACGTAATGAACATAGCAGCGAGTCTGGCAATTGTTTACGCAATGGGCTTTTCTGTTTCAAAGGTCGTTCACAAGGTGGGTACATTCAACGGGGTGGATGGTCGGATGGAACCAATTGAGAGAGGTCAACCCTACAAGGTGTTGGTTGATTATGCTCATTCCCCGGATGCACTCCGCAATGCACTTGGTATGTTGCGAGAATTTACCCAAGGGAAACTACATCTAGTTTTTGGCTGCGGAGGTGATCGAGATAGAGGAAAGAGAATGGAAATGACACGAGTGGCTTCTGCAGGTGCGGACGAATCTTGGGCTACTTCCGACAATCCTCGGACTGAACCGCAGGATGACATTTTTCGCGACATGAGAAAAGGTCTTCCCAAGCGATCTAAAGTCACCTTTGTGGATGATCGCCGAAGGGCTATTAGCTTGGCTCTGGATGCTTCGGATAAAGATGACTGCGTTCTCATTGCAGGTAAGGGACATGAGGCTTTTCAAGAGGTTCAGTACACCTCGATCCCATTCGACGACCGTCTTGTTGCCGATGAACTTTTGAATGCAAAGTCTTTAGGGTTCTAATGCCGTTTTTTGACCCCGAATCATTGGCTGAATGGTCAGGAGGAGAGTGGAATCGCTCTCCCCGAAACTTGGTTTCAGGCTTCTCTCATGATTCCCGAAGGATGGAGTCGGGCGAGATGTTCGTTGCTGTAAGGGCGGAACGTGACGGGCACGATTTCATCGGAGATGCAGCTAGATTAGGGGCATCATCCGCTATGGTGGATCATTTCGTAGCAGAGTCCGATCTACCCCAACTCAAAACGCCCGACGTGGGCGAGGCATTTCTCCGAATAGCTCACATGCATCGCAGCAATTTCAAAGGGAAAATTGTCGGTGTAACTGGGAGCTGCGGCAAGACCTCGACAAAAGATGCTCTCAAACTTTTACTTGGATCTAATAGTTGTCTAGCGACTGAAGGCAATTTCAACAATTTATTGGGGGTTCCGCTGACTTTGCTCCAACTGGAAGATTCCCTTCATCGCCAAGCCGTAGTCGAGGCTGGAATCAATCAAATCGGGGAGATGGCTAAATTGGCCAAGGCAATTGCTCCCGATATAACTCTAGTAACCATGGTGGCGTCGGCTCATCTGGAGGGATTGGGAAGTGAGACGAAGGTGGCTCAAGAGAAAGCTAGGTTAATTCAAGATTCCGGAACCGTAAAGACAGCAATCTTTCCCGAGCATTGTTTACGATTCGATGCATTTCAAGAGGTCCAAAAGGGAAAGACTGAAAGTCTTGTTCTCAAGTATGCAGACCCCACTAAGGAACCTCCCAAGGGATTCCTCTTTTTCGATACGAAGACTGAAACAAACAGGGTTGGGGATGTCGTGTCGCTTAGGCTAAGGCGATGCGGCTACCCACCCCTATTGTTTCCTCTTCCCTTGGTGTCGGAAGGAATGGCCAGTAACTTAGCTCTAGCAGTAGCGGCAGCACTGGAGTTGGGCATTTCGGAAAATGAGATATTTGAACGCCTGCCCCAATATAAACCCTCGGCCCTAAGGGGCAAATGGCTAAAGGGCCGAGGGAATTTTTACTATGTGGATTGTTACAACGCCAACCCGGCGTCCATGCTGGATTCCATCCGTTTCTTTCAACGCCAAGCTGGAGATCTTCCAAAACTCTTGACCTTGGGCGGAATGGAGGAGCTAGGCGATGAAGGTCCCCGACTACACCAGGAAACAGGCTCTAGAATTAATATTGGTCCATCCGACAAGGTTCTCCTCGTCGGTGAAAAAGCTCAATGGATGAAGGCTGGAATTCTTCAGTCGGGAATCGAAAGACAATCGATTGAATCAGTTACTGACGTACTGGAGGCCGAATCATTGGTGAGCGAGTTCGAGGGAGCTGTTTTATTAAAGGGGAGTAGGGCAAACGCTTTGGAAACGCTCGTGCCCGATTGGGCCACGGAAGAAGGGAAGATGGAATATGCCGGATGCTGACTTATCTTCAAAATCTGGAGGACCTATTCGGCCCTTTGCGCTTGTTTCAATTCATTTCCGTTCGCGCCATGATGGCGGGCTTGACTTCGCTTTTTCTTGGGTTTTATCTTGGGCCGCGCCTGTTTGCCCTTCTCCGCTCCTTAGATGCGCGGCAAGCATTCCGAAGCGAGGAGGAAGTGGGAGCACTGGCGGGCTTGCACAAGGAGAAGGCGAGCACCCCTACGATGGGAGGTCTACTCATCTTTGTGTCGGTGGTATTGTCTTCTTTACTTTGGGCCGACCCGAATATTTACGTGGTTACGGCTTTGGCGGTTTATGCATTGCTCACAGTGGTAGGATTTTTAGACGATTATCTAAAGGTCGCGAAGAGAAACAGCAAGGGGTTGTCTGGGAAAATGAAACTTCTCGGCCAACTAATCGCCGTGGCCGTAGCCTTGTATCTTTTGATTGGACCTGTCGGCGAAATGCTTACCGGTATCAAGGGGAATGCCTCGGGCAGCGCGGCAAAAATGTCTCAGCTGTGGGTTCCGTTCTACAAGGAAGTCTTGTGGCAGGCGATGCCTTTGACAGCCATTTTCGTACTGTTCTTTTTTACACTTTGCGGCTCGAGCAACGCCATAAACCTAACCGACGGACTGGATGGACTGGCAATAGGTTGTACCGTTACGGTGGCTTTGGCGTACGGGCTCATGGCTTATGCCTCCGGAAACTCGATCATTTCCGATTACCTCCTCATCAGCATGGTTCCCGGAACGGGAGAACTTACCGTAGTCTGCGCAGCTCTTCTGGGAGGTTGCCTGGCCTTCCTTTGGTACAACGCTCCTCCGGCGGAAGTGTTCATGGGGGATACGGGGTCCCTGGCCATCGGGGGGCTTGTGGGGATAATAGCGTTGATGATTCATCAACCCTTCACCTTGGTCATCGTGGGCGGAATTTTCGTTATCGAAGCGGCGTCGGTCATACTGCAAGTGGCTTCTTTCAAGTTGACGGGCAATCGAATCTTTCGAATGGCTCCCATTCACCACCATTTCGAGCTGAAAGGCTGGAAGGAAACGAAGGTGGTAATCCGATTCTGGATTCTTTCACTACTCTTCGCCATTGTTGGCTTGGCGACATTGAAACTACGGTAGGATGGGCGCAGTGAGTAAATTATCTTTGGATTGGCATGAGTTGCGGCGTAAACCCGTCGCAATTCTTGGCGCGGGTGTGAGCGGTAGAGGAGTGGAAAAACTTCTACGCTCATTGGATTGGGAATACGCGACCTTCGACCAGCAAAGCCGAGCCTTCGGGTGGACGGAGGCAAAGGCTTGCTCGGTCGCGGTTGTGAGCCCGGGGTTCGCCCCGGATCACTCTTGGATCGAAATAGCGAAAAAAGCGGGCATGAATGTACTGGGGGAAGCTGATTTCGCCTCGGCTTTTTGGCCTGGTGAAATTGTGGCGGTGACGGGCACGAACGGCAAGACCACTTTGGTTCGCTTTCTGGCGAAACTATTCAATGAAACGAACCGATCCGCCGTGGCCACGGGAAACGTAGGTTACTCGTTTTCGGACTTGGTTGCCGAAAGGCGGGATAGTTCGATTACGGCTATGCTCGAACTAAGTTCTTTTCAGACAGAGAATCTTAGGCTTTTACGGCCAGATGCGGTAATCTGGACAAACATTGATGAGGATCATCTCGATCGTCATGGAGACATGTCGTCTTATATCCGGGCAAAAGGTCAATTGGTCGACAGGTTGGAGAGCGGTCCGTTTCTCGCTGGTGTTTCCGTACTTGAGTCTGTTCGCGAAATGGGAGTGACTTTGTCTTGCCCACCAAAAACAATTTCAAGGGAAGATGCGAATCGGGTCTCCGTTCCCGAGGGTTCTCCATTTTCGACTTTTCCTCAAAGAGAAAATCTTGCTCTCGCCTTGGCTTTTGCAGATTTGCAGGGAATAAGCGATGAGTCCGTGATTAAGGTGTTGGCCGAATTTGTTGGCGAACCGCATCGGTTGGAGAAAGTCGCAACCGTGGGCAACGCGACATTTTGGAACGATTCAAAGGCCACGAATTTTTCTGCCGCATTGGCGGCGTGCCGGCATTTCGCGGGTAAAGCTTTCTGGATAGGTGGCGGACAATCCAAGGGTGCTGATGAGGAGGCATTTGCACAACGACTTCACAAGCTTGTAGCCAGAGCTTACCTTATCGGCGAGACGGGGCCTTCACTTGGCAAGCGACTTTCCGCTTTTGGATTGCCTTCCAATGTGTTCGGGGAACTGGCCCAAGCCGTTAAAGCGGCTTTTGAAGACGTTCGCGAAGCCACTGACATTCTTTTAAGTCCGGGATTTGCCAGTTTTGACACTTATTCGGATTACTCGGAACGCGGAAAAACTTTCGTTCGATATGTTTTACAATTGAAGGATCGCACGCGTAGGCGTACTCCAGTTATCCAGGCTTAAGAGATTATAAATAGGAGAACCGTACCATGAAACTAACTAAAATATTCGGAATTGTATTGTCCTTGCACGTGGGAGTAATCCTCCTCGTGATGTTCCAACCCAGTTGCAATACCCTCAAGAAGGGCAAGGGAGACCAAAACGGAACTACAGAAACTTCTCCTCCCGAGACCGGAGTGGATCCTGCCTTTAACGCAGGTACCGAGACTGAGGATCCGCCAAGTGAGTCGGCATCAGGAACAGCGCCAGGGGGACGGTCTTCTCCCACTCGACCCAATCCGGGCGAATTGATCGTTCCCGGAGGGACGGAAGGAATCGTTAATCCCGGGACGGGCGATGCTACTGGAGTTGGCCTGCGACCCGAGGGAGTAAGCGTTTACAAAATTGCTAGAGGAGACACCCTCTGGGGAATTGCCCGCAAGAATAACGTATCCTTGAATGCCCTCCTCGGGGCAAATCCGGGATTGAACAAAAATGCCTCATTAACTATCGGGCAGGAAGTTCTAGTGCCGGGGGCCGGAACCACTGCCACCGGCGGAACTGGGGCGCCATCCGGGCCGGATCCTACGGTTGTTTCTCCGGGAGCTACTTCCTATGTCATTAAGAAAGGAGATAATCTCACTCGAATCGCTTCTTCCCATGGTGTATCCATACAGGCGTTGCGGACCGCGAACGGACTATCCGGCGACACTCTCCGGATCGGCCAAATTCTCGTTATACCTGGCGGTGGTGGATCAATTCCAAGCACACCGACACCGGTTCCAACGCCGGAACCTTCGCTGGGAGGTAACACTCACACGGTGAGTTCCGGTGACAACCTATCTCGCATCGCCGTCACCTACGGTACGACAGTGGCAAAACTAATGGAACTGAACGGACTGCCGAATGCTAATAGCATTCGAGTCGGTCAAGTCCTGTCTGTATCTGGGGCAACTCCTCCTATTCCTTTGGCGCCATCTCCCGTGGATCCAGTTACCACTCCTACTATCCCTCCTCCCGCCACTCCCGATCCCAACTTGGAAGATTTCTTCAAGAACGATAAGCCCCCCGTGGTGGATGCTCCCGAGGAATGAGTTCCTTGTTCGAATAAGGCAAAAGTCGAAATTGGGTGGTGGTAAAATATGATCGTTGGACAAGCTACGGCAACGCGTTCATCGATGAGCGGTGGCCACTTCATTCCCGTTTTCGTCATCACCGTAGCGTTGGCCCTTACGACTTTGGGTCTGGTTATGCTCTTCAGTGCGGGTGCCGTAACGAAAAGCGGTCCGCACGCCTTGGTCTCCAAGCAGGCAATTTGGTTGTGTCTCTCGATCGTGGCAGGGGGAATCTCGGCGTTCGTCAATCTGGAATGGTTACGCAAACGGGCTTGGCTGCTCTATGGCATTTGTGCTCTGGCATTGGTACTGGTTTTGGTTCCGGGGTTCGGGGTCAAGGTGAATGGAGCTCAGCGCTGGCTTGGTTTGGGCCCTTTGCGATTGCAACCTTCGGAGTTCGCCAAGATCGGACTTGTTTTGATTCTTGCCGTTTACCTTTCCGCGAATCAAAGGGAGATCAAGTCCCTCTGGCGAGGTTTTGTTTGCCCCTCCCTAGTTCTCGGACTCGTTCTCGGGTTGATTATGTTGCAACCCGATTTCGGTACGACCTTTCTGTGCGGGGCTGTCGGCGCAACCATGATGTTTCTGGCCGGGGTCAGCTTACGATGGCTTCTTCCTCTTGCTGGTTTGGCCGTATCCGGCTTCGCTGTGCTGGTTTATTTAGACCCCGTGCGAATTCGAAGAGTCACTTCATTTCTCGATGTAGAGGCCAATGCCAACGACAGCGCCTACCAACTCTGGCAAGGTATGCTCGCCTTCGGTGTTGGAGGGATCGATGGAGTAGGGCTCGGCAAGGGAAGACAGCAGATGCATTTTCTGCCCGAGGCTCATACCGACTTTATCTTTTCCGTAATCGGCGAGGAACTCGGTCTGATTTTCTCGCTCGGAATCGTCGCATGCTTCCTCGCATTGTTCGTTCTGGTTGCCTGGCGATTGAGGGAGGCTCCAAATCTATACCTTTTTCTTATTGGTTCAGGAGCTATTTTGGCAATCGCTCTACAGGCGGTCATAAATGTGGGCGTCGTGACCGGTTCCATGCCCACCAAAGGCATGTCGTTACCCTTTATCAGCTATGGAGGATCCAACTTGATGGTTACTTTCGTGCTGATCGGTTTGATTCTAAACGTATTCCGAAGCTGGGGAGGTCCCGTCCTCTCGCGGTCGAGAGAATTGTAGCTAGGAATGAGATGATTACAGCATCATGAGAAACGTCGTAATAGCATGCGGAGGAACCGGAGGTCACCTGACTCCCGGGATCGCGCTTGCACAGAGTTTGGAAGAAAAAGGCTATCCCTGTTGGATGTTTATCAGCAACAAAATGGTCGATTCACGTCTGGCGGAGAATTATCCCGAACTTAGTTTCGAACGCGTCCCCGGTGCTCCTTTTCTTAAAACCCCGATCGGATTAGGTCGGTTCACCAAGGGCTTGGTGTCCTCTTATTTTCATTCGCTCCGATTCTATCGCAACATTGGGGCGGACGCTTTGTTTGGTTTCGGAGGATTTACCTCTGTCGGGCCGGTTTTGGCAGCGCGCAGTCGCGGGATACCGGTGTTTCTGCATGAAGCCAATCGAGCTGTCGGACGTGCTGTGCGTTTGCTTCGGAAAAAGGCGAGTAGGCTATACCTGCCGGAAGGGATCAGGATGGATGGCGTTTCTTCCAAAGTGGTTCGTAACCTGGGCTATCCGCTCCGCAGAGAATTTCGTCGAATTCCACGGGAACGAGCCCGCAGGAGTTTGGGCGTGGGTTCCGCCGAACGACTGCTCGTGGTATTGGGCGGAAGCCAAGGCGCAGCCTCTCTCAACAAATGGGTAAAAGAGCATTTGGAGGCATTCGCCTCGGATGGGATCAGTGTTTATTGTCTTACGGGAATGGGTAATGAAAGTTCGGGCGTTGTTGAGATGACGGATCCCGACGGTTCTTCCGTGCCAATGAGGTTCGTGCCTTTCAGCGATGAGATGAGCACCGTTCTTTCCGCCGCTGACTTGGTGATTTCTCGAGCCGGCGCAGGTTCTATTTCCGAAATCGTTCGATGTCGCGTCCCTTCGATTTTGGTTCCTTACCCCTTTGCGGCGGACGATCATCAAGCCCTTAACGCCTCCTTTATCGAGCAGAAGGGCGCTGCCATCGTATGTCCGCAGGATCAGATCGGGGAATTGCTTTTTGAGGAAGCCCGCGAAGTAATGTTCAACGAGGAGTTTCGAGCAGTTTTGCGTCGGAACTTGGTGGCGACCGATCCCGGAGACGTGGTGTCGGAAATCGTTTTCGACGTCACCAATGTTCTAAAAGAAAGCGGTAATCCCGACGTCGTTGCAGGCGCCCTGCCTTTTGCCGGATGAAGGTTCCTCGCAAATGCTTTCTTCTCGGGGCCGGTGGCATGGGTATGGCTCCATTGGCCATGTACTTGCATGGAGCAGGTGTCGATGTGGAAGCTTTTGACGACTCGTTTCGGGAACCTGTCCGCAGTTTGCTTGAAAAATCTGGAGTGCGTATTCTTTCGGAACCCGTTCCTAGTTTTCGTCCCGACGTCGTGGTTCGGTCTTCCGCCATTGCCGAGAACCTGCCTGTCTTGGATCAATGGAAGGAGCAAGGGGTACCTGTTTTGAGGAGAGGTGATTTTCTGGCTAAGCTGACTGCCGAATGCAAAGTTTTGGCCGTGGTCGGGAGTCACGGAAAGACCACCACAGCGGCGATGCTTGCGTGGCTTTTGCGTAAAGCCGATTTCCCATGCGGATACCTCATCGGAGGATTGTTTCGTGATCCGGAGATCCCTCCCGGAGCGTACTCGAATTCGCCTTGGGTTGTAATCGAGGTGGACGAGAGCGACGGTACGATCGATGAATTTAGCCCAACCGCCACTCTATGCTTAAACTGCGATTGGGATCACACAGCACAATATTCTTCGCAACAGGGGTTTAGCGAAACCCTCGGCGGACTTTTTTCTCGTACCGAGAGCGCCGTCATTATTCCTGAGGGTGATGAGCTGGTGAAATTGGCTCAATCCTCGGCGACCTGTCCAACGATCACTTTTGAGAATTCTCTCGAACCCGGAGCCTACAATTCATGCAATGCGGCCGCTGCGTTTGCTGCATGTCGTTATCTCGGCCTAAATCCTGACTCTGAGGACTTGGCTGATTTCCCGGGTCTCGCCCGTCGACAAGTCGTTCTTGCCGAATCGCCCGACAGGCTTGTATTGGAGGACTACGCCCACCATCCCACGGAAATTCGCGCCGTATTAGCGGAAGCCGAAAATCACTTTCCCGACCGTCGGCTAAAGGTCGTCTTTCAGCCTCATCGCTATTCACGAACACGTGACTTGATCGCTGAGTTCGCCGAGGAATTGTCCGCGGCCGACGATTTGTTTCTTCTGCCTACCTATGGCGCTTTCGAGTCTCCCGACGTAGATGGATCGGTGGAGAAAATGATGGGCCATTTGCCCCCTCGTCTTCGCAAGGCGACGCGGGTCTTCTCGCATTTTTCAGATTTGCGGGATGCCATCGGAACAGCACCTCCCGAAGGTGATCAAGTTTTGTTTCTGGGGGCTGGTGATCTGGATCGACATGCTCACGCCTTCGCCTCCTGGCAACTGTCAAGCGGCGATGCTTGGCGCGCATGGTCCGATTATCTTCAAACGCGCTTGTCGAAGAACTGCATCGTTCGCATGGACGAACCGTTGGCCGACAAAACTACTTTGCGGGTTGGTGGTTCCGCCACCGCATATGCGGAACCTTCCTGTTCGGAGGATTTGAGAGAATTGGTGGATGCCTGTTCCCTCTTCGATTTCCCTTTTTTCGTAATGGGGCGTGGTTCCAACTTGATCGTGCCCGACGATGGTTTTCCCGGTCTGGCTCTTCGTCTCGTAGGGCCTGCTTGGAGAGAAGTTCGCCTAGTCGGCGACGACACTTTTGTTGTCGAGGCTGGAACCAAGTTAAAAGAAATTTGCCGGTTGGCTTGTGAACACGGGTTGGCAGGCTTTGAGTTTCTGGAAGGCATCCCGGGCACCTTGGGTGGAGCCTTGCGAATGAATGCCGGCGCCATGGGCGGGGAGACTTGCGACCTTGTCGAGACCGTGACTTTCCTTATGCCGAACGGTCGTGTCCGTGAGATTGCAGGCGAAAACCTAACCGTCGGGTATCGTCTTTGCGCAGAGGCCAAGGAGGGCATCGTGTTGCGGGCTCGTCTTCGGGCCACCGGTTTTTCGACGAAGACCGAGGTTCGTCAGCGGATCGACGAATTTTCCAAGAAACGTTGGGCATCGCAACCTCGCGAATCCAGTGCCGGGTGCATCTTTCGGAACCCGACTGACGATTCCGCTGGACGCCTCATCGACCATCACGGTCTCAAGGGAGAGTCTCTCGGAGCTGCCTCGATTTCGAACGTTCACGCGAATTTTATCGTCAATCAAGGTGGTGCTACCGCGGATGAGGTTATTAGCCTGATCCGGCGGGTGCGCGGAAAGGTTAAGGATTCCACTGGTGTGGAACTGCAACCTGAAGTCACCCTTCTGGGGAAAAGCTGGGAGGAAGCATTGAATTGATTGAACACTGAAAACCAATGGCTGTGGTGGCCTTAACGAGTTGGCGGGTACTCATATATGACAGAAAATAATTTACCATCGATTACGGTGCTCTCAGGCGGAGTGGGTGAAGAACGAGAGGTCTCACTTGAGACAGGACAAGCGATTTCATCCGCCCTGCGGGACCGCTTTGGCGTCACCCTCGTGGACTTGGAGCAAACTGCTCTTCCGCCCGACTTGGACGGCTTGGATACGATCGTGTTTCCCGCCATTCACGGAACTTTTGGAGAAGACGGCACCCTGCAGAGACTCTTGGATGAGCGCGGAGTCGAGTACGCCGGAAGCTGTTCCACCTCGAGCAAACTGTGCATGGAAAAGCACCTGGCGAAAAATCGGGTATGGGAAGCCGGCGTTCGAGTTGCTCCCGGAAGATTCTTCCGTGATCTGAGTGAGGTTTCCGCAAGTGATTTGGTTTCTACTCTCGGAAACGATTTGATCGTCAAGCCTACCGACCAAGGAAGCAGTGTTCGGTTGAGAGTCGTTAAAAGTGAACAAGAATTGAAAGTCCTGCTTCCCGAATTGCCCAAGGGGAACTGGTTGATTGAAAAACGAATCCGTGGTCGTGAGTTGACCGTTGGCGTGTTGCGGGGCAAGCCTCTCGGAGTGGTGGAGGTCATTCCGCTCGGTGGGGTCTACGACTACGAGCGAAAGTACCAGTCGGGACAGACCGAATACCGCTATCCCGCCGTTTTGCCTTGTGAGGTGGAGGAAGAGGTAAAAGACGCTGCCCGCACGGCCTTCGACGTTTGCGGGTGCCGTGATTTCGCTCGGGTGGATTTTATCGTCTGTGAAGACGGACATTCACATTTTCTTGAGGTTAACACCCTTCCGGGACTCACCGAAACCAGCTTGCTTCCCAAAAGCGCATCCTGCGCAGGTTACGATTTCGGCCACTTGGCCCAGGAGTTGATAGAGCCGGCAATCGATCGCTTCACCCAACGCAAGGCCTCCTGATAAAACGATCCCAAACGAGAAGCTCATAATGGCAATTACACGGAAAAAGAACCCCAAGTCCAATCCCGATAGAAGTTGGCGTAACCTTGTTTCCGTTAAACGTCGGCGCCCGATGTCTTCAGTTGCTTGGCGACGTTCTCTTCTTGGTGTCGGAAAAGTTCTTTTGCTCATCGCTCTCCTAGGTGGTTCCGGATATGGAATTTGGCTCGGTTGCGAACACTTTCAGAATAATCCGGGGCCTGTCGAC
>CALBIN010000061.1 GCA_937893275.1 uncultured Opitutia bacterium
CGTTTCGGTCGGTGGGACAGGACGCGGATCCTTGAATTCGGGCAAACCAATGCCCACCCCCGGATAGATGCCGTTTTGGAACAATACGTCGCCATGCGGCTTTGGAAGCGCTCCTTGACCGCCTCCCACTTTTTTGAGTTGGTAGGGGTAGCTGTTGACGGACATGCTCGCGTTTATGAAAGGCACACCCTTGGCCTTCCACATAACCGCCACCCGTAGCAAGTCGATGTCATAGGCAAGGAAATGATCCTCTCCCAAGGGAAATACCAAGGCGCGCGGAGTGAGGTTGTTCTCGTTCGCTTTCGTCCGTGCGTCCATCGTAGCCGAGAAAAAAGGAAAGTCTTTTTCAATCCATTGGTTCCACGGGGCATCGGATTTTGCCTTTTTGGCATTTGCCGGATGATAAGAGGATGCGGAGGCCATCGCAGCCAAAACCAACAAATGCCTAAAGGGAGGGGTCATTGCGATGGCTTTTAGCAAGAATGAGGCTTTACGTCGAAATTGTTTATGTGCGTTTGGAACCTTTTTCCTTATCCCGTTTTTTCTTATCCATGGAGCGAAACAGTTTCCGAATGTCCTTGGCGCCTCCGATGGCTACGAAGATGGCCATCACGGCGTATATTCCGATACCCGCTGCTAGCAGTATCGACCAGACCGTTATCCAGTCACTCATCGGTTCCTCCTTGATTCGTTGTTTTCTTGTCAGGGAAAAGAAGTGATCCGAGAATCATCAGAGCGAGGGCTGCGCCCGTTGCGAAAAGTCCTATGTGGGCAGCCTCTATTTTCTCGAGTCCGACCGCTTCCTGTACCGGGTAAAGACCGAACACAGCTAATCCCCCCGCGGTCAGCGCGAGATAGGCGCCCACCCGACTGGCGCGTTTCCAGTAGATGCCCAAGACCAACAGGGCGAGAGCCCCGGTGAAATATATGGCGCCGGAAATCATCATGTAGTCCAACAGGTCTTGACCGAGCGGGTACCATAGGCTCCAGATGAGCAGAAATGCACCAATCAAGACGATCAGGAGACGAGCCAACTGGAGGCGGGATCGGGTGGACATCTCGCCCCCCCGTAATGGGACTACCACGTCCTCCACGATGACCGAGGCCCAGCAGAGCAGATAGCTATCATGAGTTGACATAAAGGCGGCCAGCATGCCGGCCCCGACGATTCCGATGATTCCCACGGGCAGGATTTGTCCAAGAAAGTGAGGGAAGACGGACATGGTGAGCTCCGAGTTGTCTACAATCGAGCCGTCAGGTGCGAGCAACTCGGATCGTACTTCAGGTATGCCCATGAAATAAGCCAAGCCGCAAATGCCGAGGAACTGGGGCAAGAGGAATCGTATGAGAAACCCCACGGACGACCATTTGTAGAGATTCTTTACCACTTCCTCGCTCTCGGCCGAACTGGCTCTCATCACGGCGGTCTGCCAAATGGTCGAACTTACCAATCCAGCGGTGAGAAGCATCCACGCCATGTAGGATATTCCGAACCCGTCCTCGTGGGCCGGATTAAAGCCGGATTCCCCATGGATTTCCTCGACTGCTCCAACTAGGTTGTCCCAACCCAGTTCGCTGACAGCTAGGCCGCAGGCGAGTAGCAACCCGAAGGAAAGAACGATGAACTGGAGGTAGTCGGTGATGATCACACTCACCATGCCGCCCATGGTCGTGTAGATCAGCACCAAGATGATCAGCGCCGTCATCACCAAGTTAACCTGCATGGGATCGTTGAGCCCGGTGAGGGCAGTCACGAAAATGGCGCCTGCCTTAAGGAACATCCCCATGTTGAGTATTCCCGCTACGGCCAGCAGGATGCCACCGTAGACCCTCACCCCTTGGCCAAAACGTAGGCCGTAGTATTGCGGAATCGTCATCACTCCCAATCGTCGTAGCGGCACCACGATGAACCCGGTGAACCCGACCAACAATGGTACCACCCCGGCGACTACCGCGATATGAAAAGCGGAAAAACCGCCGGTGAAACCCTTTTGGGCAGCGAACATGACAGTGACCAGTCCCAGTTCGGAACCTGTCATGGAGGCCACCGCCAGCCAGGTGCGAACCGCCCGCCCGGCTACCACGTAGTCCGCCATGTCGGAGATGAATCGGTTGACGTAGAGGCCTACTGCAACCGTGCCGAGCAGGTAGCATCCAACGATGACCCAGTCCACTCCGCTGAAGTTGGTTTCTAGTCCTGTCATGCCTAGACTCAGAGTTTACCAAGACAATTTTGGTGAGTTACCTATCAAGGCGTCTTTTTGTCACCCAGACGGGAGATGACCAAGCCATGTTTCCATCTCTCTGGATAACGCGAACATAGTAACGGTTTTCGCCGAACGGAATCGCCTTTTTTCTGAAGTCCCTGATGTTCGGCTTCTTCGGTTGCTTTGTTTTCTGTGCGGGGGCTTTGTCTTTTGCTTGAGCAGAAAGAGTATGGATGGATCCAACAAGAAGAGATATGGTCAAGCTGCTGAGGGTAACTGTTTTCATGGATGGATCCGATCGGTTAGGGTCATCTAGTTGGAATATTTGCTTGGCTAAAAAGTACGGTCAAGCCTTGCATTCTGGTTGGTGTTAAATTTGCGAGCATTCACTTTTTTTCCGAAAAAAGTTTCTTTCCGCAAAGCCTTTCTAAGTCGGGAAGATCATACGCCTGCAGGGCACCATGAACAATGTCTTCGAAACAGCGCTTAGGCTGACTTTCCTTTAGCATCTCAATCCAGGAACTACGCGAATTGTAAAGTTCTAATTGAGCAAAAAGTCCAGGTTCTAAAGCCATTGCATGGAGTGCTGGAACCGCAGCGTCATTTATTGCCAACACCTTCAGTTTAGAACCTTTTGGGATGATTTCTCCGCCTTCTAAGCTTACGGCAAGTTTTAGAATATCTTCCGATCTCAATGCAACCAATGAACGCCCGAGGAGGTAGGACATGTAAAACGTCTTCCAGCTTCCGAATTGCTCGGAGAATTTGCTTCCCCGGGTTTCCCCGGTGCAACTTATCTCCACGGAAACCACCGTGTGGCCGGCCTTGCTCAACTCAAGGGCCTTTTCATGACCTTGCTTTACGCCGGTGCCATGCAATAAAAGAACCGGATGCTTACGTGGATTCGCGGGAAGGTAAGCTACCGAGGCCAGAGGGTATGAATCCTTGGAGCGAAAGAACCCTCGGATCATCTGCAGGCCGTTTTCTTGAACTGTCTCGACGACGTGGTGCTCGAGCTTCGGCAAATTGGCCGAGAGCCGAATCGTCGAAACCTCTCTTACCGTCTTGCGGGCAGCTTCCGGTGAAAGTCCGGCGAATTTTTTTCTCTCCTCGGAAAAAATGTTTTTTGCGAGGGCCCGGTTTAGGTCGAAGACCGTCCTTTCGTCGACAAGGTGAAGAACCTCTCCTTTTTGGGTGCACCACAGGTCCTCGACCGGACGCGGTTTCATTGGCTTCTCTTTCACGGCGCTGTCGTCACCCAAAAACCATCGCCTAGCCAAGCGTGTCAGCGTTTCGCGCTGTAGCTTCGTGATGCCGTGCTTGCCTTTGTCCTCCACCAAATCAACAGCCAAAGGTTCACCGAGCAGACTATAGTATTTTTTGGACTGCCTGAAGTTGTCCCAAGTACCTTGGACGTCGAAGTAGTCGCCTGCCGAACAGCAAATCAAAGTGGGTCGCGGAGCTCTCATGAGAACGTAATCGGTTTGATCCATGCCGTAGGCGATCTGCCCGAAGATATTCTGTTCCGAATCCTGTGGTCCGATCGTGCCTATCAGTTGACGAAAAGTGGTCAGGTAGCAAGCGGGGGCGGCAAAGCCCACTCGTTCGTCCAAAGCCATGATATAACTAGTCAAGGTGCCGCCGCCGGAGCAACCGGTACAACCGATCTTGGATCCATCTATGTCCTTGCGACTCGTTAAGTAGTCGATGCCCCGCATGCCGTCCCAAATCCGGTATCGCGCCGTATTTGTTCCCAGCAAAACCGAGCCGGAACCGATTAGGAAGTGCTCGGCGACCGACGACAGCTTATGACCCTCTGTGGGAAGTATTTGGCTGCGTTCCCCTTGCCCGATCGGATCGTAACAAAAGGCCGCAATGCCGTTCCGGGCCAGAGTGATTCCTATGAATTGGTTGTAGTCCGCACCCTTTCCAGTCTTGCTGTGACCACAGGCGATCAAAACCGCGGGATAAGGGGGCTTGGTCTTTGGCAGGTATAGGGTAGCTGTAACGTGATGCTGAGGCTGACTCTCGTAAATGACCTTCTCAACCCGATGGTCACCGCCCTCGATTTTTCCAACGACTTTTGCATGCAGCGGCGTACGCTCCGGAAAGCCTCCGATACGGGAAACGAAGAACTTTTTCAAATCCTCCTGATATTCCTTGAATTGAGCAGGCGTGGAAATTTCACCGAGACGTTCCTCACGGCGATCAAGGGCATCGTACGCCTGCTTGGCCAAGTGTTCATAAACGACCCGGTTGGCCGGCACCTCCATGATGTCCTCCGTAAGGATGGGGAAGAGGTTTTCCTTGGCCCAACCTTGGAGAGCAAGAGCTGAGGCGAGAGCAAGACAGGCAAAAGGCTTTGGGGTATTCATGATTCAATCTTTTGCTTACTTCCTCTTTAATTGCGATATGAGAAAGGCGGTCGGGTTCTCGTGCTTTACATTGGGGAGACCGGGGTAGAAGAGTTCGCAAGCAACTCCCTTCGATTTGCAGTGCTCCAGCAGTTTCACTCCGAAGTTCGAGGTGTGAGTGGGGTCCTTCTGGTTTTTGCCGATTGCGGGAGGGGTCCTGTAGGTCAGGTAAACTGGAGGGTCGTCCTTGGTCACCAGAGCATAGGGGGAATATTCGCCGATCCATGGAAGGATCTTTTCGCGTTGCTTGAGGAAATCTGCAAAGGATCCTAACCCGAAGGCATGTCCACCATATCGACTGTTGGGTGTCCATTCCACCATTTGCTTAGGATCCAAGGTCGTCTGGGCTCCGGTTACTGCGGCGCAAGACAAACGGGAGGATTCCCTTGCCACAGGATCCTTGCTCTTGGGGTCGGCCAAGTCGTCGTGAAAGGCAAGCCAAAGACTGGAGCAAGCCCCCGCCGATCCGCCCGCCGCCCCGATCCGTTTCTTGTCCAAGTTCCATGCCTTCGCCTTGCTGCGGACGAATTGCAGGGCCCGAGCGGCGTCATGCAGGGGGGCCTTGACCGGTGGTTTTTCCGTGCTTGTGACATACCGATAATTGATCGCCACGACCGAGATTCCCGCCTCGAGCAAGGCATTGGGGTCAGCGAATCGATCCAATCTCTCCTTCGATCCTCCTTTCCATCCACCGCCGTGGATAACAAAGGCCACCGGCGTGGGCGAATCGGATTCAGCTCTCCAAAAATCGAGGATGTTTCTTTCGTGTGTACCGTAGGAGATCTCCAACAATGTGGGCTTAGGCACCTCGGGACTGTAGCCCGATGATTTTTTCTGGGCGAAGGCATAGGATTGCCCGAAAACGAAAAGAAGGATGAAAAGATGAATGGCAGATTTCATTTAGTGTATTGCTTGTCCTGTTCGATTAC
>CALBIN010000062.1 GCA_937893275.1 uncultured Opitutia bacterium
CGATCCCGTAAACCCAACGGCCTTCAAAGCGGGGTGCTTCACTAGTCTTTGACCTACCGTGCGACCACCTCCGTAAAGGAGGGAAAAAGTTCCTTCCGGCAGATCGCAACTCTTCACTGCGGCAATCACCGCATGACCAACTGCAAGCGCGGAACCGGGATGAGCGTGATGAGCTTTGACAATCACCGGGCAACCGCTCGCAAGAGCAGAGGCGGTGTCGCCACCCGCAACCGAGAAAGCCAAGGGAAAATTGCTGGCGCAAAAAACCCCCACAGGACCGATCGGTCGCAACATGGAACGAAGATCTGGCTTGGGAATCGGTTGACGGTCGGGCATCGCATGATCGATGCGGGCGTCCACCCAGGAACCCTCCTCAACGAGGTCTGCAAAAAGCCGAAGCTGGCCTGAAGTCCGTCCGGTTTCACCGCGAACTCGTGGTTCGGGCAATCCCGTTTCCGAAGTCACGATCGAAACAAGATCCTCGACGATGCCTTCGACGTTGTCGGCCACAGTCCGAAGGAACTTAGCTTTTTCGGCGCCGGATAGCGCGGCAAGTGAACCGGCGGCCTTTTCAGCGAGTTCAGCAACACGATCGACCTCGGCATCCG
Organism: uncultured Opitutia bacterium; assembly: GCA_937893275.1. Lineage (GTDB taxonomy): Bacteria > Verrucomicrobiota > Verrucomicrobiia > Opitutales > Seribacteraceae. Next base: position 609 of record CALBIN010000062.1, read on the forward strand.
AGGCTGAAGCATAAGCCGCGGCCAACTGATCACCGGTAGCGGGATTGGATGCGTAAAAGGTATCTCCCGAGGCATCACCACGGGAAAAACCAATCAGGGAAGTTTCGATTTCAGACATATTATTATTTAGACTTTGTTATGAAAACTTGAGGATTAAGCCACGGGATTGGTCAGGGTGCCGATACCGTCTATGGTTATGGAAACTTCGTCGCCGGACTGCAAGGTAAAGTCCTGCCCGGGAACGATCCCCGTACCCGTCATCAGGAAGACACCGGTCGGAAAACTGGTCTCACGAAACAAGTATCCGACGAGCTCATCAGGAGTACGCTTCATTTGCTCGAGCGAGGTTTCGCCAGCAAAAACGACCTCTTCCTCCCGACGAATCTCCAGCTTGACCCCGCTCTCAACAGGAATAGGACTTTCGGGAACGTAGAGACAGGGGCCAAGGCATGCGCAATCGTCGTAAGTCTTTGCCTGTGGTAGATATAGCGGGTTCTCGCCCTCGATACTGCGGGAGCTCACGTCGTTGCCTATCGTGTAACCCACGATTTTCCCGGAAGACGAAGCAAACAGGGTAAGTTCGGGCTCGGGCACGTCCCATTCGGAGTCCCGACGGATCTTGAAAGGTTCGCCGGGGTCGACGACTCTAGCAGGTGTAGCCTTCATGAACAGTTCCGGACGCTCCGCCTCGTAAACACGACTGTAAAAATCTCCTCCACCCGCATCTCGGGATTCCTCCATCCGGGCAAGGCGGCTTGAAAAATAAGTCACACCGGCAGCCCACACTTCCTGGGAACCGATGGGAGCGAGAATTTCCTCCGAAGACGATAATGCGGCCTCCTCGGTCGGTTTATTCGCGCCCAAAGCCTGACTGAGATGGTCTCTGAGATCGTCTCGATTCACCAGAGCATCCCAATCCTCCTCACCGGCTAGAAAACGAAAACTATCTTCGAATTGAAGAACCGAACCTCTCTTGGTTTTGTAAAGCTTCACGGTTTATTGTTAGGGAAAATTACAGATGAAAGAAATGTCAACCTAACCGAAGTAAGCCCGAAACGGATTACGGCAATCCGTTTCGCGCAGATAGAGGTATAATCGAAAAGAAAATGGTGGAGCCGAGCAGATTCGAACTGCCGACCTCGTCATTGCGAACGACGCGCTCTTCCAACTGAGCTACGGCCCCAAAAAGAACAGGCTAACACTGTTTGGGAAAACACCACGAAGCAAGCGGAAAGCTTACTCCGGAGGCAATTCAAGACATACGATTTCTCGATCACTACGGGCATATACGCGGTTTCCGGCATAAGCGGGATGTGCCCAAGTTTTGCCTGTCACTTGGTCTCGAGCCAGCTCTCGGTATCCTTTGGGAGTGAGTTCGCACAAGACGAGCTCGCCATTGGCGTTTAGGGCGAGGGCTCGTTGCGTATCCCCGACCCACACTAGGCTGGCCTGCGGGTTACGATCCTTCGGCGTGAGCTTATGCACGTCTCGCCATAGGATTTTTCCCGTTTTCAGCTCAAAGCAAGTGAGACCGTGACGGCGGTCCAGCAGGTAACAAAACCCATCCCTGTACAACGGTTGAGACATGAGTCCGCAGAGGGCTTCTTCCTCTTCCCAGAGGATCTTGGCATCGCCGGGTTTCTCTCCCAGTTTGATGGCCTTGGAACCGTGCCAATAACCGCACACGAGAACAATGCCTTCTCGGTAAATGGGCGTTGCGATGGCTACGCCGTAGGTGATTTTATAGGGTATTTTCCAGAGCTCGTCACCCCCGCCAATCGGTAAACCTACAATGTGATTAGGCCCCCAACAAATAAGTTCCCGGCGACCACCTCGAGTGATCGGGACTGGGGGCCCATATCCGGCAGGTTCCTTGCCGGTTCGCCATCGAGTTTCGCCTGTAATTGCATCCAGAGCCAGCACAGAACCAATCGGGCGAGCGCCGACGTGATAGAGCATCAGGTCGTCGTAAGACTCAGGAGCAGCGGAAAAGCCCCAAGTCGGCAATCGCGCCTTTTCCTCCTTCACTAAGTCCCTCACCCAGAATTGCTTGCCTGTTTTAGCATCTAGGCAAAAGGCATGCCCCACGGCCCCAAGACCATAGACTTTTCCAGCCCGAACGGTAACGGAAGCACGAGGGCCCTTACCATAGTCGAGATCACCGTATTCGGCCTCGTAGGAATAGGTCCAAAGGGTTTCACCTGAATCGGCGTCAAAACAGACCACGCGCTCCCTCTCGCCATGCTTTTCCTTGTCTGGACGATCCATCAAAAAGACTCCTCCACCGGCAACCGAGACACCTGAAAAACCAGGAGAAACACTTCTTTTCCATAGACGCTTGAGGCCATCCTCGGGCCATTTTTCGGAGAGCTTGGGAGCGTGCCAGGTTCCGTCACCTCGCGGACCACGCCAACGCGACCAATCCTCGGCCCAGAGGTTGGCTGCGAAAACCAGCAGCAATCCCGCAAATCCCAGACGCATAACCTCAGAAAAAATTCTGGGTCGCAAACAGATGCTCCCGATGGACGTGAACGCCAACGCCAAGGTATGCCTTGGAGAGATCGAGGATATTCATCCGGAATGCCGGAATCGCCATCCAGATGAGCACGAGTTGTTCGGCCATCTTTGCTTCGGTTTGCCAGCGAATACGTCTGCGGATCACTTCTCCGTCACGCCTTACGACCTGAATGGAAGCGTAGCGCCCCACCCTGCCTATATTCTCCACCAAACCGAGGCTAGGCTGCCCTTCGGAACCTCCTGCCAGGCCCGTAAAGCCTGCCTTACTTGCCCGTGCCGTGGCATCCTCCCCATCCGGATTAGTATGAGCGAAAAAACCGCGGGTCGCCATATCCATACTATGTGATCGAGCCACTAGTGCGATCCGGTCGTTGCTATCTAAAGGTTTGAGATTCCTTGCTTTGCGCGCCTCGTTGACCAAAAAGACAACGTGTTGTTCGACGAGAGCCACATTCACGTCCGGAGCAACTCGCAACTCAAGGTCGCTGAGTGGGGGCGGTTTGGTCGCATCCGGGGCAATAGGCAAGGGTTGGGGAGGGGGAGCCTGCAAATTACGAGCGTAGGACTGATCAGCGGCACTGAGCCGTGACACAGAAAAGATATAGACCTGCCCATCCTTTTCCAGTTTAACCCTGTCACCCTCCAGTCCCTTGAAAACGGCCTGAATCTCGCGCCCATCGACGTCTTTCCAAGTACGCATCGCCTCGGGAAAGATCTTCTCATCCGCAAGGCAGGAAGCAGTCACTTGAAAACACAAGTAAAGCAGGCCCGCATGCCACAGTAACCGCATCACTTCTTCACTTTTCCTTCTTTGAGAAAAAGGGCAAGCTCGGTCGCGAGTTTCGGGCCGATTCCCTCCACTGCCCTCAGGTCTTCCGGACTCGCTTTTCGAAGCTTTTCGATAGTGCCGAAATGGTTGAATAAGCGTATTCTCCGAGAGGGTCCGATCCCGGGAAAATCGTCCAAGGTGGATTCACGTATCCGGCGGCTGCGCAGTTCGGCATTGAAACGATTGGCGAAGCGATGGGCCTCGTCCCGAATGCGCTGCAACAAACGCAGGGCGGGATCGCGACGATCCAGCTTCAGTTCGCCCCGCTCGTCTGGAAACACTATTGTTTCCTCCTTCTTGGCCAAGCCGATGACCAAAGGGGGCTCTGCCTCGATCGAGAGAAAGGCCTTAAGAGCCGAACCGACCTGTCCAAGACCGCCGTCGACCACCACCAGATCGGGAAAATCCACACCCTCGTCGAGCAACCTGCCGTAACGCCTCCCGACCACCTCTTCCATGGCCAAAAAATCGTCATTGCCCTCGAACCCGCGAATCTTGAATCGACGATAACTTCGGCGGTCTGCTTTTCCATCCATGAAGCGAACCATCGAGGCCACCACGAAAGTTCCCGAAACGTGCGAAATGTCGAAACACTCGATACAATTTGGTTTTTTCCGTAAACCCAGTGCCTTCCGAAGAGCAAGCAAATCGGATTTCTCGTTGCCCGGCATCCTGGGCAACTCATTATTGAACCGCCTTGTCTTTGAAATGGTCTTTTGCAGGGAATCGGCAAGATCACGAAGTTCCGCAGCTCTTTCGAAATCAAGGCTTTCCGCTCTTTTTTTCATTTCCTCTCGAAGTTCCGCAAGCCAGACCTGTGCCTTGCCCTCCAGAAACGAGCATGCTTCCTTTACTCGCGCGGCGTACTCCTCGGAAGTGGTCTCGTTTTGGCCTGCAAAGATTTCCGCCCGGGCGTCGTCATAGAGCTTGAAGCGACCGTCGGAAAGTCGCGTCGGACGACCGTCGGAAAGAAGAATCCCAAAACGTTTTCGCATTTCCGAAAGGGTTTCGCGCAGCATGCCGGCGCGCGGGAAAGGTCCGTAGTAACGGGCACCATCATTCTTTCGGTTGCGGGTCAAACGAAACCGAGGCAGCTCGTTCTGCAAATCAACGCAAACCAAGAGAAACTGCTTATCGTCGACGAAGTCCGTGTTGTACTTGGGTCTGTACTCCTTGATCAGTTTCCCCTCGAGTAAAAGAGCTTCCGCCTCGCTCTTGGTATCGAGAATCTCAAGGTCTCTGGCCATTTCCACCATCGCCATGATCTTTGGTTGGGAACGCACGTACTTGCGGGACTTTTGAAAATAAGTGGTCACGCGACGCCGCAGGTTTTTCGCCTTCCCCACATAGATGACCTTCCCGAGACGGTCTCTCATCAGGTACACGCCGGGCCCTTGTGGCAAGGAACGCGCTTTTCTACGCAAATGTACGAGTGGATTTTGCATTGGCAAAAGAATTGAACTACTGTAGCCATGGCTACGATTTCCGCAAAAACAAACTGGACTTTAAACCTAGGCAGCATTTATGAGTTCGACCCCTCGCGTCGAGACAATCACCTTGGGTGACGAGTTACTGCTCGGCATCCGCGAAAACGCCC
>CALBIN010000063.1 GCA_937893275.1 uncultured Opitutia bacterium
CCCCCAATGCCCCTCTCCATGCAGGCCAGTCTTCGGCGTAAGCATCTGAAGTGAATCCGTTTGCGGCGAAAGCTGCGCAGGCCAAGATTAAGAATTTGCTCATTTCACGAAATTGTCGGTTCAGGAGTGTTTGGCCAGTCAAAACCATGCTTCGGTTAAGCTTTGCCCTTGAAGGCCAATCGGATTGACCTAGCTTTTGCTTTACTTGCTATATTGTGTCCACATCCCCACCATACTTCAAACCCAAGCAATAATTTAATCACATGAGTTCCGAACAATCTCTCCAAGCTGAAATCAAAGACATTTTGTCGCAAGGCCCCATCGCCGGCCTTGCTGGTGGTGAAGAATTGCCTTCGTCAAGTGGCGAGACCTTTGACGTTCTCGATCCCGGGAGTGGAGGGAAACTGGCCGAAGTGCATAACCTGCAAGCCGAAGATGTTGATCGGGCGGTGGAGTTGGCTGGCCAAGCTTTCGAGAATGCCGAATGGGCCGGTCTTCCGGTTAACGAGCGGTGCGTTTACCTGCACCGCTTGGCCGACGAGGTGGAGAACAGGAAGCCTTTGATTTCTCACTTGGAGTCCATGGACTGCGGAAAAATCCTCGGACAGGCGGAGGACGACGTGCAGAACTTCATCGACACCATGCGCTACTTCGCGGACCTCGCCCAGAATATGCAACTGCGGACGGTACTCGCAGTCAAAGGCCATGAGGCAGCCTATGCACGGCATCCATGGGGAGTTTGCGGAAGCATCGTGCCGTGGAACTTTCCTTTTCTTCTTTGTGGTTGGGGCATTGCTCCGGCTTTGGCCGCAGGCAACACGGTGGTCGTAAAGCCCGCCGAGGATACTCCGCTCACCACGCTTTACCTAGCCCGTATGGTTAAGGAAATTGGTTTTCCGGACGGCGTAGTGAACGTCGTGCCGGGCTTGGGGGCAGTCACGGGAGCAGCTCTTTCAGCAAACTCAAAGCTTTCCCGAATGTCCTTTACGGGTTCACCTGATGTCGGGCGTCTAGTGGCAGCCGAATGCGGTCGCAACCTAGTTCCCGTTAAGCTCGAGCTCGGTGGCAAGGGAGCTGCGGTGGTCTTTGACGACGTCGACGTTCCCGAGGCCGCCCAAAAGTTAGTCGATGCCATTACCTTTCACACGGGTCAAGTTTGTTGCGACGCCACTCGCTGGCTCGTGCAGAAACCTGTTTACGACGAATTTGTAAACGAAGTGTCCGAGCGCATGCAAAAGGTGGCCATCGGTTATCCTTCCGACGAGGGATCCGCAATGGGACCAGTGGTGAGCGAGAAGCAGAAGAGTCGCGTGCTCGGCTACCTTGAGAAAGGTATTGGTGAAGGTGCCGAGGTCGTATTGGAGGGCGGGGCCGCCGAGGTGGAGGGACGCCCTGACGGATATTACGTAAAGCCGGCGCTTCTTGCGGGTTCACTCGACAACGTTGCCGCTCGCGAGGAAATTTTTGGCCCCGTGGCTTATCTCGCGCCCTTCGATAGCGAGTCGGACGCATTGGCTAAGGCAAACGACACCCCCTACGGTCTGGCCAACAGCGTTTGGTCAAGCGATCTCGGGCGTTGTCAACGAGTGGCTGAATCCTTCGTCGCTGGCAATGGTTGGATAAACAGTCACAACGTGGTCGTGCATGGCGTTCCCTACGGTGGCGTCAAGCAGAGCGGAATGGGTGGAGGAGTAGGTTCACTGGAGACTCTTCTCGACTATTACCGAGGTATCTCGGTGATACGTCCTCTTTAGGATGCTAGAGTGAGCGCAAAAGTCGCCATAGCCGTCGCGGCTCATCCCGACGACGTCGAGTTCATGATGGGTGGGACCCTCCTTCTGTTGAAGCAAGCCGGTTGGGAGACTCATTACCTGAACGTGTCCTCTGGGAATTGCGGAAGCCAAAAGATGAATGCCGAGGAAACGGCCCAAGTTCGTGGCGATGAAGCCAAACGGGCTGCGGAATTATTTGGCGCTACATGGCATCCCGGCTTTTCCCACGACTTGGAAATCCTTTATGACTTAGGACACCTGCGCAAGCTTGGCGCCATCCTTCACGAGGTGGCTCCCGACGTCGTGCTCACGCATTCCCCTCAAGACTATATGGAGGATCACGAAAATGTTTCCCGGTTGGCCGTGACGGCCGCGTTCACGCATTCGATGCCCAATTTCGAGACGGATCCTCCCGTCGAACCACCCTGCAAGGAAGTCACGGTCTACCATGCCATGCCTTACGGATTGAGGGACAACCTTCGAAAGAAAGTGGATGCCGGTTTGTTCGTCGACGTTTCGACTGTAGCGGAAGAAAAACTTGCGGCTCTTGCCGCCCATGAAAGCCAACGGTCCTGGCTGGATGCCAGTCAGGGCTTGGATTCCTACTTGTCCAAGATGGAGGAATTGGATCGCGAAGTGGGAACATTGTCCGGGCGTTTTGAACGCGCCGAAGGTTGGCGCAGGCATCACCACCCCGGCTTTACCTCCGAGGAAGTCGACCCGCTGCTTGAGGCTCTTCCCGATTATTGCCACGTAAACGAAGAATACGAAAGGAACTTGGATCATGTCTAGAAAACTCAGTTGCATAGCTCCGGATTGGTGGGACTACACCACGCTCGAGGACGATTTGATCAACGACGCCGCAAAGCTGACCGAGAAGGATTTGCTTGAATTGTCTCGCGAAGGTTTCGAGGTGCGGATGTACGACACTTTAGAGGATTTCTACTTGGCAGAGGCTCTGGAGTACGTCGAGGCATGGCAGCAGTCCACGCCCGATAATCCCGCCGGCATCTGCGGACCCATCGGACCGACCGAGCAGTTGCCTTTGGTGGCCAGACTCGTCAACGAACTCGAGATTTCCCTAAAGGACGCTCATTTCTGGGGAATGGACGAATGGTACGAGGACGGCAAG
>CALBIN010000064.1 GCA_937893275.1 uncultured Opitutia bacterium
TGGTTTGACGAGCTGGGGGAAAATCGGATTTTTACGATGCCGGTCCGGATTCTTCTTTGGGATGCCGTTGTCGTTCACCACGCCGATGGGCATCAGGTTCGCCAGCATGGCGGCTCCGCCATAGTGGTCACCGTGGAAGTGAGTGGTTATGAGATGATCGATCTTCTTTAAACCCGCTATCTTTGTGGCGACATGGTGAATGCGTCCGGCATCGCGGGTGCCCGGGTTGCCCGTGTCGACGAGGAGGGATTCGCCGGCAGGCGTGACGATCAGCGTGGCAGCTCCGCCCTCAACGTCTACCCAGTACACGTCGAGTGTTCCTTTCGCGTTGATGGATAGAACTAGGGTTAGGAAGTAAATTACAAGGAATGTTTTCATGGGTTCGGTACGTGTTTTGTAGGACTAAACATTGAAATCAAATTATTTTTCCCATTAGAGCAAACCTCATGTTTTGTGGGAACTTAGACAATTGGGAATAACTTCTCTTTGACTCATGGCCTCTCTCTTGGTTTTTGGAATTTGTTTTACCAAAAATTTGGTTTTTCAGTGTGATGGATGATGATATTGGATTTCTGTTTGAAGAGTCGCCTGCGGTTCGGCTCATGCGTAGTCGACTTGGTTCTTTTGTCGCAGGCTTTCTTTTCAAGACATTCAAGACATGGAACGTGTCGGAAGCATCCGAAGAGGAACTCGGTGCCACCCTCGCCGATCACTTGGATCAGTTGCGAGAGCAAGAAGGCTTGGATGCTCCGAAGCGACTACCATCGGATTATTTGGACGAATGGTGCGACGAGGACCACCGCTACTTGACCAAGTCCTATTCCGAGGAACGTGAAGAATATGTTTTTCGTCTGACTCGACATTCCCAAAAGGCCCTGAACTGGTTGCACGACTTATTGGCACTCCAACGTAGGGGATACGCAACAACCGAGTCTCGTTTCAATCGCATCCTTTTCAGTATGCGTGAATTGTCGCAAGGAGTGAATTCAGATCCCGAAGCTCGCATTGAAGAGTTGCTCGCCAAGAGAAATGAACTCGATGAAGAGATCAAGCGCATTAGAGAAACAGGAGAAGCTCCTATCTTTGGCGAAGATATGGTGAGAGACAATGTACACGACCTTTCCGATCTAATTGAAAATTTCTTGTCCGACTTTCGCGCAATCGAAGAGTTTTTCAAGGAACACGCTCGTGAAATTGCCAGACTTTATGCTGCTGGGGATGCTTCCAAGGGAGATATTGTTGAGAAAACCTTGGACGCCGATGATGAGTTGCGAGCTTGTAATCAAGGGAAGAGTTACTTCGGCTTTCGTTCCATGATGACCGATCCCGGAGTGGCTCGAGATCTGCGAAAACTTATAGACGAAATTACTGATATTGCGCGCAAGAGAGGTTTTGACTCGAATAAGACTTTTCGTAGCTTTGCCGATCGGCTTTTTGGCGAAGCGGCATCTGCTCAAGGCGCTTATGGTCGGATTAGTCGCAAGCTCCGCCAAGTTGTGGGTGATCACGTCGGAGTCGGAGGGCAGCAACTTCGGGAAACCTTAAGTCTTATTCGCAAGAGAGCTTTCCGTCTTCGCGACAATCCCCCTGACGAGTGGGAGTTTGAAATAGAAACTCGTCCCTCTTTATATAATTTTCTAGAAGCAGAATGTTGGGAACCAAAGGCAGTTGAACCTTTCGGTAAGGTGAAAACTGCAACGACTGGTGATTCGGAATGGATGAATGAACTGCTACATTCAGTCGGTGAACCCTTAGCTCTCTCCAAGTTTCGGGACCGAGTGAACGAGGTGCTTGAAGATAAGGAGCAAGTTAGCCTTACGGAGATGGTGGACCGTTATCCTTTGGAAAACGGGATTGTGGACATCGTTTGCTACCGGGTAGTTGCATCAGAAGATAGTCGTCACCTCTTGGTTCCTGATCAAGTCGTAAAGATCGATCTCAACCGTTCCCTTCAGCCGCGTTATACGGAAGTCCAACAATTACTTTTTCAACGAGAACTATCATGAATGCTTCAATATCTCATCGGCACGTTATAGTCCGACTCCTACAGGGGCCCGTATACCAAGAAGACTTCGACCTTTGGGGGAAACTCGGAGC
>CALBIN010000065.1 GCA_937893275.1 uncultured Opitutia bacterium
GTTCAATCAAGCGGTCTGCATTAAGGATGTGCGTGATCTTACCCAGTTCATTCGTGAGCACATGCTCGACGACGGTGGAGCCCGGGAGAAGTTGGTGGCGTTGCAAGATCGATTCGATGACCTTCGGGGGACTCATCGTCGTATCGAGACTGCGTCCAGTCAGTTGGAGGAACTCGATCTAATCAAGAGCACTCACGAAAAATTTCTCGAATCTTTGGCTCATCGCAATAAAGCGGAATTGTTACGTGCCACGATTGAACCATTTTACGCTAATGCTGAACTGGAGAGTCGTGTCGAGCGTATTGAAGAACTGAAGCATCGCGAGGAAGCGGAGAGAGCTAGGTTGAAAAGCTCTCGCGAAGAGGTGGATCGCCTAAGGGATAAAGTTCATCACCTTGAACGTGTTTTGGCTGACAGCGATGAAAATCGTCGACTGGAGCAAGTCGGTGCCGAATTAGATCGCCTTCGGGACAAGCGAGAAATGGTTTCGAAGAGAGCCGCCACTTTTGAAAGGTTACTAGGTTCTTGGGAGCGCGGACTCGTCGTTAATGAAGAGGAGGCTTTTCTAAATTTGCGTCGCGAGCTACAGGAAAAGCTTCCACGGCACGAAGCCCGAATTGCCGAACTGGACGAAGTCCTTCCTGACCTTGGCTATAGTCTGCGAAACACCAACGAAATAATCTCTAAACTAGAGAACCAGAGGAATCATCTGCTAGAGTTTAACTCTAATGTGCCGGTTGAGATTTCTCGCCTTCGAGATGGTTTAGCCGTTGCCTTGGATAGAGACGTTGGTGAGCTCCCGTTTATTGCCGAACTCGTTCAAGTTGTGCCTGATGAGCAGAAATGGACTGGGGCCGTAGAGCGTTTGTTGCGCCCGTTTGCCCTTTCGGTTCTAGTCCCGTCTAAACTTGCCCAGAAAGCCGAGGCTTTTCTTCACGAAAATGATTTAGGAGATCGTATAGCTTTTGTTTGCCCCAAGTCCGATGCGAAGCAACCAAAGTTGCACGACGATTCGGTTGTCGCGAAATTAACGCTGAGAATAGAGCTGGATGAGAGTCGCCAAAATTGGTTGCGTGCCGAATTAGCTGATCGTTTCCCGCACCTTTGCAGAGATGAGCCCGATAAGGAATTTAATAAAATGCCTCACGCTCTTGCCCTCTCCGGTTTAGTGAAAACCGATGGGGTGCTGCGCGAAAAGGACGACAGGTTTCCAGTAGATGATGCCTCCCGACACATTTTGGGATGGGATGTGGATCCTAAGCAAAGATCCTTGGATGAGCGCCTTGCTTTTCTTCGTGAAAGGTCAGGCGAAGCCGCCCGAGCAGTCGGTGAAGCTGATTCCGAGCGCGCTGACTTGCGATTGAAGATCAAGGCTGGTGCTCAACTGGTTTCCAGTGCGGGCGAGTTCTCAGATGTCGACCGTCTTGGCTTGGCCACTCGTATGGCTGACCTTGAGGATGAAGAACGTGTGATTGTCGGTGGATCCGATGTCCTTCGGAAGCTTAAGGATGACTTGGACTCGACATCGGGAAAATTATCCGAAGCTCAAGATTTAAGAGACGAAATCTTGAGGCGCATTGGCGGCGTGGAAGCTCGAGCGGAAAGAAATGAAGACCGTATTTCGAACCTACAATCGCTGCTGGAGGAAGCAAGGAAAGAGCTTGGTGCTCCTGATGCGGTCAAAGGTAAGGGTACTGATGGCAATCTTGAAGATGCTGTGGACGCTCTTTTCAAGGAGATAGAAGCTGCGTTTGGATCCCCTCCTGACGAGCCTGACGATATTGAGTCGGCTGCAAGAAACGCACTTCATTCGATGGAGGAAAAGATTCGGAAGTTAGAGTCTTCTCTCGACAAGTTTCGAGACCAGAACGTTGCTGCTATGCAACGATTCGTAGCCGCTCCTCAGAATCAGGCTTTTCGAGATGAGTTACCTCTCGATTTGGAGGAGGGGTACAATGATAAGACCTTTGATCCGTTTGAGGAAGTCAGGAAGCAAATTGAGCTTGAGGACCTCGCTAAAAATAAAGAGCGATTTGAGCAATTGCTCCGTGTTCAGGTCCCTGAGGAAGTTTCTAGTTTTAGTGAAGCTCTGGAATCTCACAGGGATAGGATTCGCAAACGTATTGATGAGCTCAATGAGCACCTCTCTCGCGTTACTTTCGATCGTAAAGAGGGAACCTATATCCAGCTGAAGGCGGAAGATTCCGGTGATGATGGCGTACGTCGCTTCAAAACCATGCGTAGACACGCCCTCGAGGGAGATCTAGAGGCGGAAGAAGAGAAAGATCGCCGTCGTGAGCGTTATCATAGGGTAGAGCAATTTTTGGCAGAGCTAGAGAATGACGAAACTTGGACCTCCCGTGTCATTGACGTTCGTAATTGGTTCCGCTTTCGAGCGGATGAATTCTACAAGGAAGGCGACTTGCGACAAAGTTACTCTGGTGCTTCAGGCAAGTCGGGTGGGGAAAAGAATCGTCTCGCATCCACCATCTTGGCAACTGCCATAGCATACCAGTATGGAATCGATGTGGGTGGACGTAGAACTGAAACCTTTCGGCTCGTTGCCGTGGATGAGATGTTTAGCAAGACCGATGACGAGTTTTCCGAATTCTTGCTAGATCTATTCAAGGAGTTTCATCTACAACTGCTTATCGTTCAGCCCCTCGATGCCAAGATCCATGTGGTGCAGAAATACGTCGAGCGCTACCATGTCGTCGAACGTCGTGATGGCGTTTCCTTTGTCGGCGACTTG
>CALBIN010000066.1 GCA_937893275.1 uncultured Opitutia bacterium
GATCAGATAGGATCGGCCGCACGTCGCGGTTGAACTGCAAGACCCCGCCTAGGCCAAGATCCTCGGCCAAGGCATGTCGGGAGCAAATATTCGCCAAAAGGGCAAGGGCGAGCATTCGCACGGTGACGGCACCTTTCATTGGAAATAACACTAATCTAATCCAAAGGAAACTACAACCAATTCTTATTGAGCCAGTTCAGCCAAAGCGGTAGCGATTTCCCTGAGGCTTTTGGGCCATTGGGCGAAGGAAACGCTCTTCGCATCAGGTATCCTGGGAACGGTAATGCCCTCGACCAACGAGCCCGAGGGCTGGGCATACAAGAACTGCACCTTGTCCTGCCCGTAAGTGGTGGGAAGGCTCTTGGCGTAGGTTTCCAGTTCGGCCGCATAGTGCTTCGGGTCCTCGCAGAGGTTGCTTTCGGACGGCACCCAGATCACACCTGACACCCCCATCGGTGTAAGAGGGCTAACATTCCAATTATAGGCGTAGGTGGGGATGACGTCGGAAGGCACGGAGTCGCTTTTCCCGGCCTCGGGGAAGCCGGGCGCCTGCAGGGCGAAAGTCGACGAGGCATGGTCTTGTTTACCTCCCTCGACGATGCTTTGCACGAAGGCCTTGACCTCGTCGACGTGCTCGGCCGCCGCCTTCCTTGCAATGGCGGAATTCGGGTACTGCAGAAACAACTCGTCGAGGCGGGCCTGAAAGGCGGGGTTCTTCAGGTTCCTCACTCCTTGAAAGGAGGTCCAGGAAAGCGGCGAGGCAAGTTGGCGGCTGCGACCTCCACGTCCCGAAGACATGGTCATGAAACCCTGGGGGACGTCCGGTCGATTCAAGGCCTTGGCGAATTCGTAGGCGAACATGGTGACTCCGGTACTCTCCTTTGAAAAATCCGCCGCAGACCAGTAGGTGCGGTACTTACCACCACCGGTCTCGAATCGCCGCTTGCGTGGAGTCGGAAAGGAGCTGGCGGCAGTCCGTCTACGAAACTCCCTTACCAGAGACATGGTCTCTGGGACCTCGACCTCTTTGTTCCGGCTGTCGTAAGGCCACTCGGTGGACAGCAAGGTGCTCCCCGTCAGGTACCAAACGTCCCCGACAAGAATGTTCAGGATCGTCCGGTTGAATCCGTGGCTAGACTTCACCTCGAGCGTGATCGGCTTGACCGAGGCCTTCCTTGCGGGGAAGATCACGGACCACTGCTCCAGTTCATTTGGGGAAACGGTTTTCACCACCCCGTCCAGGGAAATGGTCACCTTGCCCCCCTTGTTCGCATGCCCCCACACTTTTATCTGGCGGTTACGCTGAAGAATGACGCCGTCACGGTAGTACTCGGCCACCTGTAGGATGGGATAGTCAGGGTCGGTGTATTGGGCGTACTTCGACTTGAGGGCAGCCGTCTTTTCGAGGTCGTCCTCCTCGAAGATGAACTTGCCGTCAATGGCGGCAAAGGGAGTCGCGGGCAGGCCCGCCTTGTTGTAGAGGTTAGAGTTCTCGGGGACGGCGCTGTAGGCATACTGCACGCCGATCGGAGCAGGCACCTTTTCAGAGGTGACCACCACGGCATCCCCAACGATTTTTGCCTCGGCGGCGTGCCAGTTCCTGTCTTTCCCACAAAGCCGGAAATGATTAAGCATGGCGTCCGGAGTGGGCTTGGCGGGCTCCACGAATCCCCCCGGTTCCCGGTGATCCTTGGCCATGCCCTTGCTGCCAACCATCAATCCACCAAAGAGACTGTCTTTCTCAAAGGATACCACCACCTTGCGACCGTTCACTTTGTATCTGCTGTAAATCGGGCCGGTGTAGGCAACCTTCTTGCCATACTGCTTAGCGAGGGCCCAGCGGGCCAAGCGCATTCCGGGGTGCAGTTTGTTGTAGTAATGGATGCCCCTGGGATTGGCCGAGTTGAGGTCGGATTGAACCACCATGCCCACGTTATCACGGTTCTCAGCGAAGAACTTGTGCTGGACCTGCCGGATATCGGCAAACCCTACGTTGTTAGGGTCGGGGGATCCGTAGGGTTGCATCTGGGTAAAATAGAAAGGCATCTTGGGCATTCCCCAGGCATCTCTCCAACCCTTGACTAGAGATTCCATTCGAGCCGCGTAAATCCTGCCATCACCACCGTTGCTGGTTCCCTGGCACCAGATCGCACCTCGGATGGCGTAAGGAATAACCGGAGCAATCTTGCCATTAAAGAACTGGGAGGGACCGCGCCACATGCCTGCAATTCCAGGCAGATTCGGACGGGCGGACATTTTGCCCCCGGCCTCTGCTGCACGACCTGCCTCATCCTGCCACACTTTCAGATCGGAGTAGTATTGCTCGAAGGCGTCGCGGCCTTGCTTGGTGAGCGGATCCGCATCGCGCATGAGGTCGGCGTCCTTTTCAAGCTTCGCATGGGTCTCGATCGCCTGACGTTGGGTGAAAGCCTCGACGCGTGTATTGCTATGGGCACTAAGCAAAATGCCTATCGGCACGTTCAGTTCCGTGTAGAGTTCATGCGCGAAGGAAAGAGACAGAGCGGAAAACCCGCTCGCTGCTGATGCCTTTTTCCAACCTTCCTCGGAAGTGGCTTTATGCTGAGGATAGAGAGCCGATACCGTGTTCACGTTGATTTCCCGGATAAGCACGTCCTCCTGGGAAGAGGCAAGGCCTTTGGCCAACTCACTGCACATGCTCTTACCCGCCAACCAGACCATATTGGATTGGCCGGAGGAGAACCAGACCTCGCCTACCAGGATGTTCTTCAAAGTTTTTGCCCTACTTACCTGATACTCCAAGAGATTTCTGTGCCGGATACTTTCGGTGACAACCATCTCGCTCGGATTGGAACTGGCCTCCAACGGGTCAAGTTTCACCACCCACTTTACGGCCCGAGGAACAGATTCCCCAGGGGCGACGACGGCTACAGTAGTCTTGGTTTGTCCGGCAAAGTTAACGGTGATCTGAGTTCCAGGTTTACTCCACCCCCAAACGGGCACCTTACAGTCACGTTGGAGAACCATGTTGTCCGTGAAGGGAACCGCCAGTTCGATGGCAGGCTTTGGTTCTTCGCCGGGGTTCGGTTCCACCGCCTTGAGTAAGGTGCATGTTCCTAGAAACAGGGCCTTTAGGGCCAATGCCGCCATGAAGATGTTGAAGGTGTTTTTCATAGAGAGATGATTGATCGACTGATCACGGAGCCTCGCCAATTGCGACCACGGCGCGGGTGGCGGCTTCATGAACGATTGGCTCTTCAGCGGCGAGGTAAGGCTGAATGGCTTTCAAGGCCTTGGGATCCTTGCGTCGAGCCAAGACGTCAAGTATACCAGCGAGTCCCCTGCCCTTTGCCTGGGCGAGTTGGCTGATCCAATGGTCGGTTCCTACCTTGGGCAGTTCAGCTGCAAGGGAAACGGCGGCCTCGTGCAGGATGTCGTTCGGGCTGGTCAAGGCAGGCATAAGTTCTCCCAAGGCCTTGACTCCGTGGATTGAGACAATCTTTCTTAGTGCGGCGGCTTGGTAGAAGTAGTCCTCGGGCCATTGAGTGATCAACTTGCGGCAAAGGGCGAGTCGCTGCTTGTCGTCCTTGGCTGGGGAAAGGTCCCTCGCCAAGCGCTCGTCGATCAGGTCGTGCAGACTGATCATCGGGGGCGGGCCATCATCCTGTTCGATGATCCGAATCGTTTTCTCCAGCATGTCGCGATGCTCGCCCTGCTTCCAGCGCGTCCGCATCCCGCGAAGTTGGGGAAGGAAGGGTTTGGCGTTGCCGGCGTAGGCCTGGAGAATTTGAAACCGGGCGGGCACCCGCATGACGGAACCCCAGCGGTTGAAATCGAAGGTCTCGAAGCAGAGCGGAATGCCTTCCTTGATCTTGAAGCGGGCCATCAGCTCGAGTCCGCGAAAGCGGGGACCGTCGTCCATCATGCGGTAGTTCATGGCGACCGTCTTGATGGCATCGTGAATTTGCTGGGCCATGGCAGCGACGTCGCGGCGGTTGAAGAACTTCAAGGCGTAAGCGGCGCTTCCCCGGGTACGACCGGAAGAATCGTTGAGCATTTGGGTAACGGCGGAATAGAGGAGTTTGCGGTCCACC
>CALBIN010000067.1 GCA_937893275.1 uncultured Opitutia bacterium
GAAAACCAAACCGACACTAACCCATGAAAACGAACAATATTACCGCATTGGCGCTTCTTCCCGTCATCACCTCAACCGGACGTGGCTCCGACCTGATGGTGCCAATGGCCATCCCCATCTTCGGCGGGATGTTCATCGAACTAATGACGATGTTTATCGTGCCAACGCTCTATTGTCTGTGGCGCGAGAAAGCACTGGGCAAGTCCGAGGCGATCGATTGAAGCCCTTCGAATGATTTCATTCAGTGCTCTTCTCACCCTGTGAAATAGCACCACCGATCAAAATCACATTATGTCCAAATTCATTTTATACTCACTACTTCTATTTTCAATCCAAGTTCAGCTCCTACTCGGGGAGCAAGCCTTACCCATCGTCACGTTGGATAACGTGAGCCACTTTGTCCGCAAGCAGAATCCAGATCTCGCAGCCGCAAGAATGCTGATTAAGGAGGCGTCTGGCCGATTAGCCCAGTCGGGTCGACTCTCAAATCCAGAGCTCCAAAGCTCCATCGAGCACAACTCTCGACTTCGTGAGGGAAGGATTGAAATTGGTATTTCTCAAAAGTTCCCAATCACCAATCGCTTGCAGCTAGAAAAAGATGTATCTCTTTCAGAGTTAGAAGCGGCCAAGGCCGAAGTTCGAGAGACTGAGCGCAAGCTCATCGGTCGCTCCCGAGAATTAGTTGTCAATTTGCAGGCATCGCGAGAGCGCCGAAAACTATTAAGTGAGCTGATCGGCGTATCCACAGAGTTCGCTGAATTTCTCAATAAGGCAGCAGAAAAAGGAGAAGGTTCCACTCTTGATGCAGGACAAGCAAAACTGGAAACCGCCATCCTTTCGGTGGAGATCCCACAGCTGCAAGCTCGGGAAGCCGCTCTTATGGGTGAACTCAAACCCTTGCTTGGCATGCGTATCAGTGACCCAATGTACGTAGGCGGTGATCTGGGCGATCCTACGCTTCCAACCAAAGACCTGAAACCAGCTATGCGTCCGGATTTGAAGGCTGCAACGCTGACCTCTCAGGCTGCGTCACAACAAGTAGAGCTGGAAAAAGCGCGCCGTTATGCAGATGTTGAAGGCGGCCTCTTCTTTGCAGGCGAGCGCGCTGAGGACGCGCCTGGCGGTTATGAAGATGAGGCAATCATAGGTTTCCAATTCAAGATCGCTCTCCCCCTCTGGGATAAGAACGAGGGAGCAATCCAAGAAGCCAAGGCCCGAAAAAAACGCAAGGATCTCGAAGTGGATGCTCTGCGCCGAAACATCAATCTGGCCGCTCAGTCCACTCGGGATGAGATGACCAAATGGAAGCGATTGATCGAGGAGATTGACGAAACTTTGCTCCCCCTTGCCGAACAACAAACAAAATTTGCCGAGGAGGCTTACCGCAACGGACAAGGCGAAATTCAATCCGTTCTTAGAACTCGTGAAAAGCGCCTCCAACTCGCGGCATCAAAGCTTGATGCGCTCAAAGAATTTCATCTAGCCCGCGTGCGTCACAAAACTGCGCTCGGCCGATAACCCACCAACTTAATTGAACTTCATGAAACGATATATCCCATATCTCTCGATCCACATTCTCCTAGGTCTGACTGCAATCGGGGCTGAGGAAGGACTCGATCCGGAACGAATTGCCAACACCGTGATCCTCGATGAATTCGGGGTGAAAAACCTTCAACTCGAAACCGTTGTGGTCGAGGAGCGAGATTTTGAAAATACGGTATTTGCCATCGGTAGAGTCGAAGAAATTCCCGGCAAGCGCTGGTCGGTTGCTTCTCGAATCTCCGGACGTGCTATCGAGGTCAAAGCCTTCATTGGTGACCGCGTTGAGAAAGACCAACTACTGATTCGTGTTGAGAGCCGCCAACCCGGCGACCCACCGCCCACCATCGACTTGCATGCCCCAATCGGAGGACTGGTGACCACTTCCCATGCGCTACAAGGTCAACCCGTTGAGCCCAATCAGGACCTCATCGACATTTCAGATCGCTCCGAAATGTGGGTCATCGCTCATATCCCTGAACAGCGAGCATCCGAGATGAAAGTGGGCACGCGCGCCCGAATTACTTTCCCCGCACTCGGCGTTGAGCCGGTTATGGCTGAACTGGCACGTTTTGGAGTGCGCGCCGACCGCGAAGCAGGTGCCATTGAGGGAGTCTTTGTCGTCCCGAATCCGAATGGCCGTCTCCAACCAGGAATGCGCGCTGAGTTCGACATCATCGTCAACACCCGACCCAATGTGCTGGCAGTGCCTGAAGATTCAATTCAGGGCGACCCGGCATCAAGGGTGGTCTATGTGAAGGACTTCGAGATCCCCAATGCATTTGTCAAAGCTCCTGTGGTGACTGGAGACAAAGGCGGCGGTTGGGTTGAAATCAAGCAAGGTCTGTTCCCTGGCGATGAAGTCGTGACTCGTGGCTCATACATGCTTGGCTTCGTGGGTGGTGGGGGCAGCGTTTCCCTCAAGGATGCCCTTGATGCCGCTCATGGCCACGAACACGCCGAAGATGGGTCTGAGCTGACGGACGAAGATGCCGGCTCTGACGAGTCAGACCACGGTCACCCACACGATGATCACGGAAGCACTCCATTATGGATGATCTTTTATGCGGGTGGCAGCACATTGCTGCTGATTGTATTCGCCCAACTCTGGTGGAACCTCAGACGGAAAGGAGCTCGTCATGCTTGACCGCCTAATCCGCTTTTCACTCGCGCAGCGCGGACTCGTCATCATGTTGGCGTTAGTCGTCCTGATTCTTGGTGTCAAAAAAACCGTTGAGACACCCGTCGACGTCCTACCCGACCTGACCAAGCCGACCGTGACCCTGCTCACTGAAGCTCAGGGCTATTCACCCGAGGAGGTTGAGACACTCATCTCGATTCCCCTTGAAAATTCCCTCATGGGGGTGACGGGCGTCGATCGCATTCGCACCACCAATGACATCGGCTTATCGCTCATTTTTATTGAGTTCGACTGGGGCACCGACATCTACAAAGCCCGCCAGTTCGTCCAAGAGCGACTCATGGGTGTTAACGAGCAGCTCCCTGAAGGGATTACACCCTACATGACGCCAGTCACTTCACTGATGGGCGACATCATGCTTGTCGGCCTGCGTGACTCCACTCAACAGACCTCGCCGCGTGACCTTCGCGTGATCGCTGATTGGGTCGTGGCGCGCCGCATTCAATCCATACCTGGCATTGCCGAGGTGCTATCCATGGGCGGTGGCGTGAAGCAAATGCAGGTGCAGCCAGATCCCGACAGGATGCGACTTCACCAAATCACCTATGAAGAGCTTCGAGATGCTGCTGCCGAGGCGGTCAAGAACACCACAGGCGGGTTCCTCACGGAACGCGCCCAGGAAATCATGGTTCGCAATTTGGCGATGTCGACCGACCCGGATGTGATTGCCACCACCGTTGTTGCCTACCGCAATGACCGGCCCATCCATATTCACGATGTCGCCGAAGTGAAATGGGACATCGAGCCCATGCGTGGTGATGCGGGATTTGGTATCGCTGGTGGGAAGCCCGACGCCGATGGAAATCTGGGCACCAGAGGAGTCATCATCATGGTGCGTAAATCCCCAGGCTTCGATACCATTGAACTGACTGAGAAGGTCGACTTGGCGATTGCAGAACTTGGTAAATCTTTGCCCGAGGGAGCCGAGTTGGTCCCCATCTACCGGCAAGAGGACTTCATCAAATTGTCCATCGACAACCTCGTCGAAGCCCTCCGAGACGGTGCGATCATGGTATCTGTCATCCTATTCCTTTTCCTTCTTAACTTCCGGGTCACTGCCATCACCCTGACAGCAATTCCATTGTCACTGGGTCTAACCCTCCTGACCTTCGATCTCTTTGGACTGACCGTAAACTCCATGACTCTCGGCGGTCTCGCAGTGGCAGTTGGTATGGTGGTCGATGATGCCATCGTCGATGTAGAAAACGTCTTCCGACGATTAAGAGAGAACGCGGTACGCAAAGAACCCAAACCCAAGCTGGAAATCATCGCGCGGGCTTCGAGCGAAGTTCGCTCATCCATTCTCTATGCGACGGTGCTGATCATCCTCGTGTTCCTGCCATTGATGGCACTCTCGGGCGTCGAAGGCAGGCTCTTTACTCCGATTGCGGTCGCCACCATCGTCAGCATGGCTGCTTCCTTCATCGTTTCACTGACCGTGATTCCGGTGCTCAGCTCTTTTCTGCTGAATCCCAAGCCGGGCAAGGAGCATAAAGACTTCATTCTCGTGCGCTGGCTTAAAGCCGGCTTCAGAGCAACATGGATGCGGCTCGCATTTTCGCAGCCAGCATTGGTTGTTGTGGGCACGGCACTGCTCATGGTTGTCGCCTGGTTCACCTTCACTGACATGGGGAAAAACTTCCTGCCACCGTTCCGTGAACCCACAGCACTCGTTGCGACCACCTTGAGCCCTGGCACTTCTCTCAAGACCACCTCCGAAGTCTCAGATGTTGCGATGGAGAAACTATTGCAGATTCCTGGAGTGAAAATCGTTGGCTACCGGGCCGGGCGCGCCGAACGCGGCGACCATGTGGTGCCCGTTTCCACCGTTGAAATTGAAGTCGAGTATGAGGAGTCGAGCGACCGCAGTCGTGAGGAAATCATCGCTGACATCCGCGAAACGATGCAGACCATTCCTGGCACATTCAGTGCCATGAGTGGGCCATTGGCGGATCGAGTGGGCCACATGCTCAGCGGTGTCTCAGCAAAGGTAGCGGTCAAGATCTATGGCCCCGACCTCGACGAGTTGCGTCGCCTAGGAACTGAAATTGCCGAAATTGCCCGAACCATTCCGGGGCTTGAGGAGGCTCGAACCGAACAGCAGGCCAGCGTGCCTCAGCTTCGTATTGAGCCCGACCCAGAACGGGCAGCCGCTTATGGCGTCACCCCAGCCGCACTGACAGACGAGATGTCAGGAATGATGGGCGGTGAGAAAGTCGCTGAACTGTATGAGGGTGTTCGCGTTTACGATTTGGTGGTTCGGCTCCCCGAGGCATGGAGAGAAAACCCTGAACGCTTGCGCTCACTCTATGTGGACACCAAGGCAGGACAACTCGTGCCGCTCGATACCGTCGCAGACCTTCGCCAAGCAACGGGCCCGAATACCATCAAACGGGAGAATCTGCGCCGACGCTTCGTGGTCGCGATCAACCCCACAAACGATGATCTGGTAGCGGCCGTTGACGAACTTAAACGCCGCGTGAGCGAGGAGCTTGATCTCCCGGAAGGTTATACAATTTCCTACGAAGGCGAATACCTCGCCCAAAAGGAAGCATCACGGGTCATTGCGATCACCTCATTGCTGGTGCTCCTGGTTGTCGTCTTCCTGCTGCATTCCTTCTTCAAGACATTCAGCTTTGTTGCCCTGGTCCTCACGATCATTCCAGTCTCGCTGATTGGGGGCGTGCTCTACACCCGAATGTCACTTGATAACGTTAGTATCGCGACACTGGTCGGGTTTATTGCCGTCGGCGGCATCGCTGCACGCAACAACATCATGTTGATTTCCCACTATCTCCATCTCATGAAGCATGAGGGAGAAGGTTTCACACGTGAGATGATCGTTCGCGGCACAGAGGAGCGGCTCGTTCCTATTCTGATGACCGCCATTTCCGCAGGCCTCGCCCTAATCCCCCTTGTTCTTGCTGCAGACGAGCCCGGCAAGGAGATCCTGAACCCAGTGGCTGTGGTCATTGTGGGTGGACTCGTTAGTTCAACCCTGCTCGGGCTGCTGGTTACTCCTGCACTCTACTACCGCTTCGGACGCAAACCTTCCGAAAAAGCAATCCGCCTTAATGCAGGTGCATCCGCCTAAAGTTTCAATCCGAAAACCAAACCAACAACAACCAATGAAAATGAAACCATACCAAAAAATAGCCGCCCTCGCAGCGGTGTTCAGCCTCGGCCTAGTCGGCTCCATCTATGCCGAAGACAAGCATGATCATGGAGATCACGATGGTCACGACCATGGGAAGCACGCCAAGAAGATTGCCGGACCAAATGGAGGCCGTGTCCTCACCGGCGTCGAGCCCCACCTCGAATTCTTCCTCACCAAAGACCGTAAGGTGAAGATCACAGCGGTTGACGATGATGGCAAAGCGGTCGAGCTCGGCGAACAGTCCGTTACGGTCACAGGCGGTAGTCGCTCGAACCCAACTCGACTGACTTTCACCAAGGACGGCAACTCGCTAATCTCGGACAAGGCATTCCCAGAGGGCAAGATGCTCCCAGTCATCGTGCAAATCAAAGCCAAGCCGGATGCCAAGTCCGTGGTGGAGAGATTCGTTCTCAATCTGAGCGATTGCCCAGGATGCAAGTATCTTGAATACGCCTGCACCTGTGATCACTGACACATTAGGCAGATGCCCAAAGCCACTAAATCCCTATAGAATAGAGAAAATTTGATGTGGTGAATTAAATCAACCGTCTGAGGAAGGTGCCGTTTCTATAAGCCGCGCCGCAGGCTCCTTCACCTTCCCTGCCCGGTTCATGTTGATTGCCGCCATGAACCCCTGCAAGTGCGGCTACCACGGGGATCCCAAACGCGACTGCCGTTGCTCACCGCGCGAAGTTGAAAACTACCGCAACCGCATCAGTGGCCCCCTCTTGGATCGTATCGACATTCATGTGGAAGTGCCCGCCGTCACCTTCCAGGAACTGCAGGGACGAGGCGACGGCGGCGAAAGCTCTGCCATCATCCGCGCCCGCGTCGAGGCCGCACGCGACATCCAAGGTCAGCGCTTTGGCGCCGCCACCACAACCACGAATGCATCCATGAGCTCCCGCCAGCTCAAGGCCTGCTGCCAGCTGGATGAGACATCCCGCGGCTACCTCGAACAGGCCATGAACGAGCTCCACCTCTCCGCCCGCGCCCACGACCGCATCCTCAAAGTCGCGCGTACCCTCGCCGATCTTGCCGCGTCAGAACACATCCGCGCCGATGACATCCTCGAGGCGGTTCAGTTTCGCTCACTAGATCGGAAGTTGTTTTCTTAACCACGAATGACACCGATGAACACGAATTCCAAGCAAGCAAATACAAGCCCATATGATCGGGTGAGTAGGAAAGGTATGATTTATCCGGAACTTTCACATGCGATTGTCGGCGCAGCGATGAAGGCATTGAACACGCTCAGGCTTGGGCTCATTGAAAAATCTTTTTGAAAATGCATTGATGCTGGAACTGAAAACAAGGGTTCAGCATCGAACAACAACGGAGGTTTTAAGTTATCTACAACGACTGCCTCGTGGACACCTTGATCCCAGGCCTCTTGGTCAATGGACAAGTGGTTGTGGACCCGAAAATCGTCAGTGAATTCATTGATACTCATGCGGCTCAAATGGTTGGCTATCTTGCCATCACAGGATACAAACTCGCCATTCTATTGAACTTCAAAAACGCCGATCTGTGATACAAAGGGGGCGTTCGCTAATCGCACCATTGCTCACGATCCATTTCCGCTCATTCATATAGTCCATTCGTGATCATTCGTGGTAAGAAGTTTCATGACTTCATCATCAATCCAGCAGGCAATCACCGAACTCCACCTTCGAAGAAAAAGAAAAAAACAAAGTAACGAATGCTTTTCTTCATATAAAATGTAAGCTTCTGAATTGCGTCTATTCGAATGACCTAAGAACATGAGCTTACATTTCCAACCTATGAAGTCCTTTTATAAATCATTGCTAATCGGCCTTGCCTCGTCCCTCCCTTTTTTCACCACAGGTGCACAAAGTACCAAAAAACCAAATATCATATTTATTCTCGCAGATGATCTGGGCCGGCACCAGATCGGAGCTTATGGCAGTACCTTTTATGAGACGCCGCATATTGATAAGTTGGCCAAAAGCGGACTGAAGTTTTCCAATGCTTATGCTGCAAGTCCAGTATGTTCTCCCACCCGGGCAAGTATTATGACCGGAAAATATCCGGCTCGTCTTCATCTGACCGATTACATACCCGGCCGTAGTTCCAAAAATTCAAAACTGATCACTCCGGACTGGAAGAAAGAACTTCCTCTTGAGGAGATAACCATAGCCGAAGTCCTCCAAGATGCGGGGTATGCAACCGGGCATTTTGGGAAATGGCACCTCAATAAGGATAAGAAATACAAGCTTGGTCGTCCGGGGGATCCAGGGTCTCAGGGTTTTGATGATGTGCTGACATCCCATAAGCCTGGCGCAGGTCCCAAAAGCAAGTTTGATGAGGATTGGCACCATGTGCGGGAGATTACCGAAAGATCGGTTGCGTTTATCAAAAAGAATAAGGATCAACCCTTTTTCTGCTATGTTACCCATAACAGTATTCATGACCCCGAGATTGAGAAGAAGTCGCTGATCGAGAAATATGCAAAGAAAACTGAGTTAAAAAAACTTAAAACCAATAATCCGAAACAGGCCGCCATGCTCGAGACTTTGGATAAAAGCATAGGCACGATACTGGATACTCTCGAGGAGCTTGAATTGGAAAATAATACCCTGGTGGTTTTTAATTCAGATAATGGACAAAAGGGTAGTAAGGAGGGTAAGCCCTTCAGAGGTTCCAAAGGGGATCTTTACGAAGCCGGTATTCGTATGCCGTTGATCATTCGATGGCCTGGAGTGGTTAAACCGGGG
Source organism: uncultured Opitutia bacterium (assembly GCA_937893275.1). Taxonomy (GTDB): domain Bacteria; phylum Verrucomicrobiota; class Verrucomicrobiia; order Opitutales; family Seribacteraceae. Next base: position 8,636 of record CALBIN010000067.1, read on the forward strand.
ACTGAATCAGCACAATTTGTTATCAGTAATG
>CALBIN010000068.1 GCA_937893275.1 uncultured Opitutia bacterium
GCGCCTGCCAAGCCATCGCTTGACCGAGAGGAAGCAATGCTGCAAAAATAAACCCTTTTAGCAATTCGCTCATTGTAGTCCCGCCTGTCTGCGGAATACCCATTCTAGGCCTGCGGCAAGAAAGAGAACAAGGAAGAAAACCCAGTTGTCGGCGAGGCTGACTCGTTCCACCCGCAAGGGAAGATTCTCGGCCATTTTGGGTTCCCAACCGGAATCAAGTTCATCGATTTTCAAGTAATCGCCTCCCGTCAACTTCGCTAGCATGCGAAGATCGCGTTCGTTGTAGGAGACGTCCATGCTTTCCTCCCCCGTTTCAGCCACTCGCAAAAAATTCTCTCTTTCCAAGGCTTCTCCGTCTGGAAACGAGAGAGAGTAGGTCACCTTGTACTCCCCCGGCGATCCGGGCAGAAAGGAGCTAGCGTATCGACCTGCCACGGCACCTTCGGGATACAAGTGGAGGGTACGCTCGTAACCATCCGGCCCTTCTACCTTGGCCTCGACCAAGGCGTCGTGGGAAGGCTCGAAGTCCGACCCCAAGGTCTCTACCGCAAGGTTGACGGACTTTCCTCTTTCTCGCGGGCGGTTTTCGTCTTCGATCCGCAATCTTTCCTCTCCGCCGGAACCGAGCCATTCCGCAAGGGCAGTCCAGAATTTCCGAAACTCCTTGCCGTCCCTCTCATCCCGCAGAGGTCTTCGCCAGTCGTGAGGCGAACCCCAATAACCTACTCGCCCCGCGCCATAAGCTTGCAGGACGAGAACGGCCTTCCCATTGGCTCTTGAAATAACAACGCCCCGGGCGGCTGGATTCTTCTCGGTCACGAAAAAACCGGGAAGGCGACCCGGCAGAAACGGTTTCATCTTTCCCACCTCGTCCTCGGGGGCGAAAATCGGTTCCTCCAAGGCAACGAGCGAGCGGTCCTCCTTAGCGAAAAATTCTTCCACTTTGCGAACCGGCGCGACGCCGCCAAGCTTTTCGCGAGCCAATTCCGCAGGTCCGAACAGCAAGAGTCCCCCACCCCGTCTATGGACAAATCGCTTCAAACCTTCCACCACAGTGTCATTCAAATCGCTGAAAACGGAGGCGTCCAGAATAACGGTGTCGAAGCCCATCCAGAACTCGGGATCTTCAGGCAGTTCAGGTTTAATGTCTTCCCCAAATGCATGAAAAGTTTTCTCGCTCATTCGGATAAGAGCTCGAAAGTCGAAACGTTTGTCGGCCGCCAAAGTTCTCTTGAGGAAAGGATAAAGCGGATGGACGCGGTTTGAAAAGTATAGGGCGGCTACGACCTCGGGTGGCTGTACGAGTACCAGAAGCGAATCCGAATCGTTGGATGGGTCGCGATCGCCCAATGGCGGTTCCACCGTCAGTCGATAGCGAGCAGGGCCTGCCGCTTCGGGAATCAATGGGGCGAAATCTAAACGTTTTTCCTCACCTGAATCTAGACTGACCGTGGTTTCCAGCAGTTGCTTTTCACCTTCCAACAGGCGCACCTTGGTTGTTGTCTTCTTGGCGAAATCATTACGAACCAAAGCACTCAGCTTCAGCTCCTCCTTCGCGATAGCCCGTGGAAGGCGATCGGCAAAACTAACGGAAACGTCGCCCGCTGCACGAGCTTCACCGACTCCAACGACATTTACGGGGATTCCACGAGCGCGAAAATCCTTGGCCACTTCCAGAGACGAACTGCCTTGGTTGTTGCGACCATCGGAAAACACAATGACAGCCGCCGGCTGCTCGTTGTCGTTGCCTCTGGCAAGAGTTTCGCGGAGGGCTTCACCCAGAGCAGTCTTATGACCTGCCTCGGGACGCTTCCACGCCGAGGGACGGAGGGTGTCGGTTCTTTCGTCGAAACCGAACGCCTCTACCTTTTCGTGTCGCTGGCGGGCTTGTGAAATCCAGCTATCCGTGGAAGAAGCATCCAACGCCGATTTGATTTGATCTGCCCGAGATGGTCCATCCTTGACGTCCTTCGTGAGCATACTTCCGGAAAGATCGGCCAAGGCGACCAGACGATAGCGTTCCGCATCTGGAGAAGTGGTTTCCCAGTACGGCCGCAAGAGAAGGAATGCAAACAAGGCCAAGGCGACGGAACGCAAGGCAATGACCATTCGTCGGGTCGAGTCCGGAGCGGACTCACGCAGTCCGGAAAAGTGGTAGATGGCAGTGGCAAGCAGTAGAATGCCGGCAATACCCAACCACTCGGGGGGAGCGGGCCAATCGAAACCCATCTTAATTACCTTCCGCGATACGACGGAAGTATTCTTCGACTTGCCGTTTGTACTTGCGCGGCGCGGCAGTCGTTTCATGGTTGCGGCGCAGGCGTTCCTCGACGGCTTCCTTCCAGAAGAATTGCTCGACCAGTTCCAAAGCTTCAGCTACCGCGACGGAAGCAGCGGAACGGGCTTGGCTCGGGTTTTCATCAATGGCAACTTGCTCGAAGAATTGAGTGAGGTTCCTTACGCGTTCGTCGGATTCACCTCCGGGCAAATTACCTATAGCCTTGGCTAGTTCCTCGCTCCGTTCCTTGAGTTGCTCATCTCCCATGCCGGGTAGTTGTTGTTGGGTTTCGCGAAGTTTCTTCGCCAGTTCGGCGAGAGCTGCGTTGCCTTGATTTTGGAGTTTTCTTTTAACGTCCGCAAGGTCTTCGGCAACATCCTCAAGTTCACCGGCAACTTTATCCTCCTCGCGTTTGGCTTGGGGGAAAGCTTCGTAAAGCAAGGCGTTGGAAGCTCTTTTCCCGGATTTCTCGATGCCCTTGTCGCGAGCTTCGCGAGCGGAGCGGAACAGATCTTCGGTAGCGTTTTCGTTGAGATCGCGCAGGGCCATACCCGCTTGCTCGATCTTCGACAGCAAATCTTTTGCTTCCTCGTTGATTCCGTCCTGCTCGCCTTTAAGGGGTTCGCCGCTTCCGGCTCCGGCACCATCTGTCTTTTCAGCGTTTTCACGTTGGCGTTTGGCCAAGCCCTTTCCTTGGCTTTCGAGTTGCCCCAGCATATCTGCGGCAATGGCGGACATCTTGCCTTCTATCTCACTGACCGCATCGCTCAATGCCTCGGCCGCCAAGTCGCCATGTGGTTTGGCTTTCTCGGGATCGTCTTTGGCAAGCT
>CALBIN010000069.1 GCA_937893275.1 uncultured Opitutia bacterium
CACTTTCCGGTCACCATTGCGCATGGTGGTAGCTAAGGTTTGACGAACTTGAGTAGTGAGCGAACCTTGGAGTCCGTTCCATGTCCACGGTCCCGTCTCGGCAGTTCCGAGAAGCGAAGGAATCCTCTTAGGCGTACCAATGGTGAGGTCGTCCAAGTTATCATTCAATTGCCCGCTGGTGTGTCCTCCCGTGTGGCAACTGTTGCAACTGTACCACCCATCGAGGGAAAGGTTTGAATCATGAAAAAGAGCTTCTCCTCTCTGCAGTAGGCCGGGCTTGGGAGTTGGACCCAAGGAAATCGAATCGACCAAGGATCGAGTTTCAACGTCGACGACTTGAACGCACTCCCCGAACTGGTCAGCAAAGTAAGCCTGTTTCTCATTCTGGCTCAGAACTCCGGAAACAAGCCTTTTTCCAACACTAATTCTAGTCCAAGGTTCACTTAGAGAATGGCTAATCGCAACTTCTCCAGTACCGCGAATAGCGAGAATAACGACACCTGTCTTCGTGAAGAGGATTTCACCAGGTTCCCCCGCCCCCATGCCATTGGTGCCCACGGGATAGAAGGAACGACGGGAAAAAGAACCATGCGAATTCGGAGCCGTTCCGAACAGTTCGGGAAAAGCCACTCCCGTGAGACCATTCTTCATCACGGTGCCCCAAAAGACGCGAGGCTTCAAGGTGGGGGCGAAAGGATTAAGGATTTGATGAGAAAACAAAAGATGTTCCCCTTTTGGCCCTCTGGAAATTCCTCCGACGTTATGACCGGGTAACCTGCGAGTACCGAGCAAACGTAAATCCGGCAGACTCAGTATGGCGACTTTGTCGGCGAAAGCGTCGCAAACGACCAATCTTTCCCCCGCGTCGTCCATCCACTGCAGACGAGGAGGAAAAGGAAGATCAGCGATACACTCACGCCGCAGAGTTCGCCGATCCGGATCAAAGCGGAAGAGGCTCACCCGCCGAGACCATAGAGACGTCACGGTCATAAAAGCCCCCGACTTTGCAACCTCGACGCCGACTGGTGAATGCGGAGTAGAAACTCGCCGACGGACTACCAGTTGACCTGCCCTGCCTTTGGCTTCGAGCAAGATGAGTTCACTCGCTTCCTCATCCGTGGCAACCAAGTAAGGTCCACCTGGGATAGTCCTTAGGTCGCTCACTCCAAGCCCGACGTCTTTTTCGAAAATTACTTCGCGTTGAGGAAGATTGATTAGGGAAACGGATCCGGAATCGCGGTTGCCGACGGCAAGCATTCCGTTTTCCGTCAAGGCAAGGGCGACAGGTCTACGAAACTTCTTATCCAGTTCATAGGCATGTATATAAATACCGCCGATACTCAGAAGCAAAACTAGGAGCGAGGGGAGTCTTTTCACCGTCAGGTTCACCCGAACGGTTAATCAACCGAAGTACGACGGTCCCTAGAGGCTCCAGCCTTTACGGTATTCACGTCGGACGTACTGCTCGGCTTCGGCTACGCTGGGCTTCATGGCGGGCCCGTCCCAATCGATTTTCTTTCCCGTGCGAACAGCGAGATTGCCAAGAAGCACCGTCTCGGTAAAAGGTCCCGAATGGGCAAAATGAGAAAGCGGCGTAGGACCGCCCTTGATGCCCTCCAGCCATTCGTAATCCTCGTCCTTGGTACGGGGTACGGATATAGCGGTATCTTTCTCGATTTGGGCCACTTCGTCTTCATGACGTCCTTTGACTAGGAATTTGGTACGACCACGATTGAAGTAAAGCTTGCCCTTATCGCCAACAAGAAGGGATCCGTAGCCCTTTAGGTTTACACCTTCGGACACATCTGCATCGGGTAGGTTGGCCTGTTTGTTTTTGCGACCATCGTACCAGACGAGCTTTACGGGCGGCTTCTCGCCTCGTTTTGGAAATTGATAAGTGATCGTAGACCAGTTGGGTGCAGATTCCTTAGTGTTGCCGCCTTGCTTTGCCTCTACTGAGTCAGGATACTTGAGATCCAATGACCAGTACGCCATGTCCATGATGTGACAGGCCATATCGCCAAGGGCACCCGTGCCAAAGTCCCACCAACCGCGCCATTTGAAGGGCAGATAGGCGGAATTGTATTCACGTTCAGGAGCAGGCCCGAGCCAAAGGTCCCAGTCGAGACCGGCAGGCAAGTCCTGCTTGGCAGGTCTCTTGTTCATACCTTGCGGCCATATCGGCCGATTGGTCCAGACATGAGCCTCACTCACCTTGCCGATGATACCGGCTCGAACAAGTTCCACTGCACGGCGAATAGGCTCACCCGCGTGAGCTTGATTGCCCATTTGAGTGATCAGTTTGCCCTCGGCGGCAGCCTCCGTCAGCATACGAGCTTCGTAAATGGAATGAGTGAGAGGTTTCTGACAGTACACGTGCTTGCCTAATTTCATGGCGGCCATGGCGGCCAATGCATGAACGTGGTCAGGCGTACTGACGGTGACGGCATCGATGTCCTTCTGCTTTTCAAGCATTACCCTAAAATCCTTGTAACGCTTTGCTTTGGGAAATTTCTTATAAGTTCCGGCCGCCCGATTATCATCCGTGTCGCATAGCGCTACAATGTTGGCACCGTGACTGGCGGAACCCGAAATGTCGCTCGATCCTTTGCCGCCGGCGCCAATACCAGCGACGTTCACCCTGTCATTCGCTCCCCAAACATGAGATGGAACGAACTGAAAAGCAAATGCCGTGGAGGCGGAAGCCCCGAGGAATTGCCTGCGAGAATAGCGATAGATTTTCTTCATGAATCTCACTTTGAGAGAAACCACTTCGGATGCAACGAGAATGATTTCGAATCTGATGAAATCCAAGGAATAATCGGCAGAAACCAGTTACGGGAGCTTGACTCAAGCCTTCAAGGGGAAATAGTGGCGCTATGCTAAGAGCATTCGAGACTTTTCGTTGCCTGAGTTTGGTGGGATTCCTGACCTTTACTTGGGCATGCCTCTCTTCGGGCACAATATTCGCCGAAGAGTCTAACGCGACTGAACCGTTTCCCATAGACGCCGAAAAACGCGAGGCCGATGCGTTCGAAAAATTAGCAACGAAGGTGAAACCCTCCATCGCCTTGATCGAAAGCGTGGACCGAATAGGACAAGATGGTGGCCGCGGAACGGGATTCGTTGTCAGAAAAGACGGGGTGATCGCGACTAATTTTCACGTAATTGGAGAGCATCGAGACTTTCGCGTTCGATTCGCCAACGGAAAAAGCTACGAACCTCAGGCAATACTTGCCGTGGATAGGGAGCGCGATCTGGCCCTAGTAAAAATCGATGCCGAGGACCTGCCAGTCTTGGCACTTGGCGACTCCGACGAGCTAAAACTTGGGCAAGGCATCCTCTCTCTCGGCAACCCGCTGGGCTATGCCTACAGCGTGAGTCGGGGCGTAGTCGCTGCGTTGCGGGAACTCGAACCCGGCGACGGGAAACCCATGGTTCAAGTGGCCATTCCCATCGAGCCCGGAAGCAGTGGCAGTCCCGCCCTTGATTTAAAGGGCAAAGTCATTGCCGTGCTCGCCATAAAGTCGGGCGGCGCCATGGGATTCGGCGTTCCCGTAAACGCTCTCAAGCAATTGCTTGCAAACCCCAACCCCGTATCAATCAAACACTGGCTCACGATAGGGGCTCTAGATGAGGACGAATGGGAATCGATTCTTGGTGGAAACTGGAGGCAACGCGCAGGGAAAATAATGGCTTCGGGAATGGGCAGTGGTTTCGGGGGAAGAATGCTGTGCCTATCCAAGGAAAAAGTACCGGCGGTTCCCTATGAGATGGAAATAGAGGTTAAGCTGGAGGATGACAGCGGTGCCGCAGGACTGGTTTTTCATGGAGACGGTGGCGAAATCCACTACGGGTTCTACCCCACCAACGGCTCACTTCGCCTAACCCGTTTCGAAGGTCCCACTGTCTTCAATTGGACCATTCTCCAAACCATTCCGAGCCAAGCCTACAAACCAGGCGAATGGAACCGTATCCGAGTAAGTCTCGGGGACGAGGGGAAATTGGTCTGCTCGGTAAACGGCAGTATTGTCATTGATCTAGTGGACAAGGGTTTGACCAAGGGTCGAGTCGGACTATGCAAGTTTCGCCAACCGGGGGCAGAATTCCGAAGATTTCGCATCGCGAAAAGTCTTCCCGAAAGCCAAATACCCGAGGGGCTTGCCAAGCGCGTAAAACGTATCGTGCGTAATTTGGAAAATGATGAAAAGCTTGGCAGCAACGACTTGAACTCTCTGGTGTCTATTGGAAAACCCGCGTCGAAAGTGTTACTGGAAAAAGCGGATGCGCTTGAGAAAGCTGCCTCCCGTGTTCGGATGTTGGCCGAGGAGGTCCGCGAGCGAGCAGTCATCGAAGAACTGGCCTCCTCTCTTAAACACGAAGACGAAAGATCAGTAGACCTCTTTCGTTGCGCCCTGCTCATCGCGCGCCTCGACAACGAGGATTTCGATCCCGAAATTTACCTTCGTCGGATTGAGCGGATCGCCCTAAAAGTTAAAAAGAGCTTTCCCGAAGAAGCATCCGGTGACCAAAAATTGAAAATGTTGGTTAGCCACCTGTTCGACGAGCTGGGTTTTCACGGAAGCACTCTTGACTACTATCACAAGTCCAACAGTTACCTCAACGAGGTCATGGACGACCGCGAGGGCTTGCCGATAACTCTTGCCGTCGTCTTGATCGAGATAGCCGAAAGACTCGACCTTCCCGTCACCGGCTTGGGAATACCGGGACACTTCCTAGCC